>BJGN01000055.1:0-10054 GCA_014190515.1 Bacteroidota bacterium | reverse complement strand
TTTTTGATAGTCATATTGGTCAGGCTATCTTTTGAGTTTGCCGACAAGGAAATCAAACTTTCCTTCCCTAAAAGAGATAACAGGTTCCTTCCCTTCAATGCAATAATTGGGCTAAGAAGCGCCTCTTTTATGATCATATCTGATTGAAGAATAATTCGAAGATTATCGCCATTTAACAGTTTTGAGGAAGGATTTCCCGTTGTATTCACCCCAGAATAATGCAAAAGATGCTCCTCTTCCGTATTAACCGCTGGTCTGTCAATAACAAAAGTAAGCCGGGATAAATATTGTACCTTTTTCAGAAAATGAGCATAGGAAAATCCTACAGCCCCCCCAATGACAAAAAACATTAAAAATGTAAACTTATTTTTTAATATTTGTTCATACCAACGCACCAATACATCTACCAAATAATCTATGGTAATGGTATTTGTAATCTTCAATGGTATATTTTCGTCTTTTGGATCGTCAGTTATTGTTTTCATCTATTCAGATATACCAGAAAGAGAGAAAGAGTAGTCGTGATGCCTAATATTCTATCTGTTATTTTACCCCAATCGATTTGGTTTCTTACCCGGCTATCTGGTCTTTTTTCTGCCGACACTTTAATGATATCACCTGACATTACCTTTAACCCGTTTTTTGACAAATCCTTTAAGTTTGCAGATATCAATTCTCCAGTCAATCTTGAAATAGTAACGGTCCCATTTATTTTCGATGTTAGAATTGGTCCACCAAATTGATCCAAATACCATTTGACCCCATAATTACCTTTAAATGCCACCGGAATAAATTGCATGGAGGTATCCATTCCAAATTGTTTGTAATCAGGTACTTCTAAAAAAACGATATTATTTGTTTCCTCTATATATACTGAATCATTGTGCTGCAAAATAGGGTCATAATTTACGTTATGGGGAAAATTAAGGGCTGATTGAAGATTAAATGGTTGTTCAAAACGCCCCTTTATATTTCTTATCAGTTTGCCATGCAAAATGGTTGAATGTACGGTAAGACCGCCTGCATCCAATATCAAATCAGACAGAAAATAAGGTTGTTTGTCTGAAAAATGGTTCCCATAACGTTGTATATTTCCTGATAAGAAAACGGTTTTTGTGGCCGCGAGATTTTTCTTACTTCTTACCATGATCTTATCTCCCGGCATTAATTGGAAGGTACTTGTTTCATCTTTAAATGAAAATGTGTCCGTCAATGATATAGTTATTTTGGTAAGTGTAGTTATATTTTCCTTATAAATAGTCCGAAAAACCTCAACGTTACAGATGTCTGCACCATCCGTTATTCCACCAGAAAGCCGGAACATATCCTGAAGTTTCAGAGAAGGGTTAAATGCAAACTCCTGTGGGAATTTCACGGCACCAAATAGACCGATTTGGGTTGGAAAATGTAGGTAAGTCTTATCAGGTACAAAAAGTTTATCTCCCGTTTCCATCCATACATCCTTGTCTGATAATGGATTATCAAGCATTAAATGAATCTCCAATGGCAGGTAAATGGTTTGTTGTGGTGTATTGGGATTCTTTCGAAAAATATATGCCTTATCAGATGCACCGGAAGCTAAACCGCCTGCCAAAAAAATAGCCTCAGAAACATGAAGTTGTTTCCCTGGGGGAAACGACCTGACAAAAGGAGCCTTAACATTCCCTGCTACCTCAATAGTAAACTCCTCTTTAAATTTTGATTTAAAATCGATGATAATTTCATCCCCAGCCATTAATTCAACATCAACAAACCCCTCAGACGCCTTGAGAGATATTTTTTTAATACCCAAAGCCTCATTTTCATCCTTCCTGAGGAGTATAAACTGATCTTTTGATGCACCCTCAGATAATATAGCTTTTTTAAATAAACTATGGATTGTCTTGCTACTATCCAAGCCATAAAAACCTGGAAAAAGGACTGCTCCACTTATTTTAACCCTATTTTGAGATAGCTCATTAATCTCTTTGAACACCAGAGAATCTCCTGGTTGAAAGGTAAAACAAGATTTCCCCGCTAAATACGGCGGCAGATAAACATCTATTTGTAATTGTACATTTTCTGTATATCTGAACAGCTTAGCATATTGAACATTTGCCGACGCTAATAGTCCGCCGCCAAAATGAATCATATCACTCAAACATTCACCATCGAGCACTTCATATTTGAGCGGACGATGGATGGCTCCCGCCAAAGAAACGACCGTTTTTGAAACTGGGAGATGAACAATATCAAGATCATGAAGCTGGGTTGGAATCTCTCCATTTGGATAAGAACTAAAAGCATAGACATCGAGATTACTAGCCTTACCCTGTTGTATCATTTTGATATTCCTGATAGAGGCCCTATTTGTCGGACCACCAGCTGCTGCAATAGCTTGAAATACATTGGACATGGCAGGAAGTTCGTAAAAACCTTCCTCCTGCACATTACCTAAAACGTACACTCTTATTTTGCCTGAAGGAACCAGAGAAACTATAAATTGTCCGGAAGAAAAGGTATAAAAACGAGAAAAATGAGCAGATAATACCTTCTTAGTCTGCAAAAAGGTCAGTCCGGCGAGAAAAATACCAGGCATTTGATCGGGTGAAATAAATCCCTTTTCATCGATTGAAAATATAAAATTAGCCTGAGAACGACCTATTATCTGGATAGATATTTTATCGTTGACTACCAATCGATAGTCCGATGATGGCAGGTTGTAGGAAGAAAGCGGACCTGGTAAATTATTTTCTTTAAACAGGTGGAATCCAAACAATGTTAACTGCCCGGACTGCGGAAGAACCAATGAATCTCTCCAAACGGCAGCGTTCAAACGAGAAGATAATAAACAGGGTAGGAAAAGAAAGAAAAAGAGATTGGTTTTGACCCAATAAAGGAAGTTATTCATGCAAAGCATTGAATGGATCCCCTAATGATAATGAAGCAATATACCCTTAAATTATTAGAATATCAAATAAACAGGCATTTATAAAAATATAGATTTCATTTAACTATAAACGACTCAAAACAAGCTACCTGAACATCAAAGATTATATACCGTTGCTATTCAGGTAGTTATATTTATTATTTTGGCCAAAAAGCCATTACTATAAAAACGTACTTCACATTAAGCGACTAAAAAAGCAGCACCAAAAACACCCGCGCTGTCACCCAATTTAGGAGGAACGATAATAGTGTCTAATCTTGGATTAAAAACGTGCTCTTTCACAGATTCGATACCCTCTGTGTAGAGAAGATCAATATTCGCTAATCCACCACCAAGGACAATAACATCGGGATCGAGGATATTAATTAGGTTCGCAATACCCTTTCCAAAGAAATAAATGAGTCTTTTCACTGTTTGGGTAGCTGCCTGATCAGAACCGTCTTTATATTTTTTAATAATATCGTTGAGGTGCATATCCTGGCCAGTCAATCCTTTATAATATCTTTCCAAAGCGGGTCCGGAAATAAGGGTTTCTACGCAACCTGTTTTTCCACAATAACAAACACCGCCCGATTCATCTAAAAAACTGTGCCCCCATTCACCGCCAATACCCTGGCGACCATTCCAAACGCTACCATTTAGGACCAGACCACCGCCAACGCCGGTACCCATAATGACACCAAAGACCATTTTTGCATCGGGCATGACATCTTGAACAACGCCCATGCGAGCCTCAGCGATGGCAAAACAATTGGCATCATTGGCCATTTCAAATGAAATACCCAAGGCTTTTTCAAGATCCCGTTTGAACGGCATGCCATTTATGGCTGTGGTATTACTATTTTTATGAGTCTGTGTGATAGGGTCGAGGGCACCCGGCGTACCCAAACCGATACGGGTGGGAGTTAAACCCGTGGCTTCCTTCAAATTATTTACCAAAAGACCAATTTGACCTATAATATGATCATACCCTTTTGTTTTTTCAGTGGGTACGCGCATTCTGGCAATGATATTATTGGGTTCATCTTTACTTTTTAAAATGACCCCTTCGATTTTAGTACCTCCTAAATCAAATCCCCATATTGGCTCCATAGTTCCCTTTTTAACTTTACAAATAATAAACAATAATAAATAAAAAAACGGTAGTAGTTTATACTTCCTTTGGAAATTAAGGTAAAATCCTAATTTTACATTACTAAATAATTTGCACTTGCATAAATACCATCATAAAATGCTAAAATACGAAATCGTTACTGATTTTTCCTCCTGTTCTGACTGGATTATTGGCGTAAAGGGAAAAACGGATTTAAATCTACTGAAAAATCTAACGCTGGATATTCCTTTCATTTCCGACAAAGATTTTTCAGGAGAGGCGGGAAAAGAGTTTGTAGTGAATGTGAATAACAAACGATTTTTATTTCTCGGCCTGGGGGAAGACCTCCGTTTCTCTATTGTTCAGAAAATATTTCGCCAGTTTACCTTTCAAAATAAAGATAGGTTCAATGAAAAAACAGGCATTATTTTCTTGTTAACAGATATTTCAGCTACCCCCCTGTCACGCCTTTGCGAAGCTGCCTGGCAGGGTATTCAAATAGGAATAAACAACATTGGCTCCTGGAAAACCATAAAAAAAGCTTCTTCCGCCTGGGAAAGTGCAAATGCCTGTATTTACTTTTATTCAGGAGAAGCCATGCAGGAGGAAATAAAAATTTCATTGCATAAAGGAAATATTATCACTAATGCAAGAAATACGATCTGTCGATTAATAAATACACCTGGAAATTATTTAAATCCCTCTGATTTTGCCTCAGCCATAGAGGAAATAGGAAAAAATGCAGGATTTAAGGTTCAGATATTCAATGCGCGGGAGCTTCAAAAAAAAGGACTACACGCGCTACTCGCTGTGGGACAAGGAAGTAAAACGCCTGCCATTCTGGCTCAATTGAGTTATGACGGAGGGCAAAAGGATCAAAAACATATAGGTTTAGTAGGTAAAGGAGTAACTTTTGACACTGGCGGCATATCTATAAAGTCCTCCACCAATATGCACTTCATGAAAAGTGACATGAGTGGCGCAGCGGCCATTCTTGGTACATTTCAAGCCGTTGCCAATCTACGATTGCCCATAAAACTTACCGGATTCTTACCCATTGCCGAAAATGCAATAGGTTCTCAGGCCATAAGACCTGGCGACATTCTATCGTCTTACAATGGAAAAACCATTGAAGTCATTGATACGGATGCAGAAGGCAGATTGATACTTGCCGATGCACTCTCTTACCTGGTTAGAAATTTTAATCCTGATATGGTGGTTAACATGGCCACGCTGACGGGCAGTATTGTCGGAACTTTAGGTAATCATGCCGCTGGTTTGTTCTCTAATAATGACGAATTAGCACAACAATTAATAGCAGCGGGAAATGAATCTGGAGAAAATCTTTGGCGTATGCCTTTGTTCGATGCCATCAAAGATGATTTAAAATCAGATGTTGCCGACCTTCGTAATTTCAGCGGATTACCCACCACAGGAGCTATTTCAGCCGCTAAATTTTTAGAAGAGTTTATTGACAACCACCCAGTTTGGGCACATATAGATATCGCTGGTGTAGCCTTTGATAAAACAGAAATGACACAGCTTAAAGCGGCCACAGGTTATGGTGTCCGACTTTTAACAGAATGGATATCAAACTTGTGATATTAATCACTGTTATTCTTTTTACTCCCCCGTAATTTTGCATTGAATAAAAAATTAACCCCATGTTTTTTCAACATATTTACGACAAAACACTTGCTCAGGCAAGTTATTTACTTGGCTGCCAGAAAACGGGCGAAGCTATCGTCATTGATGCAAAACGCGATGTAGATACTTATCTCGACATAGCCAAACAGAACAATTTGCGCATCACTCATATAACGGAAACTCATATTCATGCCGATTTCCTCTCTGGTTCACGCGAATTAGCTGCCCTTACGGATGCAGCGTTGTATTTATCAGACGAGGGCGGTCCCGATTGGCAATATAATTTTAGTCATAATGGATTACGTCATGGAGATGTTATAAAAGTTGGGAATTTATCTCTTAAAGTACTCCATACTCCGGGCCATACCCCGGAAAGCATCACTTTTTTGCTCACTGATCATCCTGCCAGTAATGAACCTGTGATGATGTTTACCGGTGATTTTGTATTTGTAGGTGACATAGGTCGTCCCGATTTATTGGAAAAAGCGGCGGGAATGAAAGGGACGCAAGAAATTGGAGCCGATCAAATGTATCATTCTATCCAGCAATTTCAGGCGCTGCCAGACTTTATTCAAGTTTGGCCCGGACATGGCGCCGGGTCTGCTTGCGGCAAAGCATTGGGTGCTGTGCCCAGTACAACGGTTGGTTACGAAAAAATACGCAATTGGGCGTTCCAGTATGGAGACGATAAAACCGGATTTGTAGGCTATCTGCTTAGTGATCAACCTGAGCCTCCAAAGTATTTTGCGGAGATGAAAATGAGGAATAAGGAACCCAGGAATTTGTTGACTCAAGTACCCAAACATCAAAAATTAAGTCCTGAAGCTGTTTTGGATGCACTTAATAGCGGAGTAACCGTCATCGATACCCGCCATAAATCACTTTATGAAAAAGGATCTATACCAGGTACTATTAACATTCAACATAATAATTCAATGGCGACCTGGGCTGGTTGGTTCCTAACTTATGACAAGCCTTTCATTATTATTGCTGAGGAAAAAAATATGGAAGAAATAACCCGGAAACTTATGCGCATAGGGTTAGACCAAATCATGGGTTATATAGATAATGTCAGCTGGTATGAGGCATTGGGGCATAAACTTCAGGTAACTTCCATTATAGACGCTGATTTTGTTGAAAATGCCGTTAAAAACAAGGAAATGGAATTATTTGATGTGAGAGGCATTTCAGAATTCCAGGACGGACATATTCCCGGGGCAAAACATCTTTTTCTAGGTACTATAACTGAAAATACAGCAAAATTACCAAAGGACAAACCGTTTATTATTCAATGTCAGGCCGGTGACAGAACGGCTATTGGAACTTCCCTCCTATTGTCATTAGGTTATACAAACGTTTTGAATTATTCGGGCGGATTTGCCGATTGGAAATCCAAAGGAAAGGACATAGCAAAAGATTAAAAAGACCATTTTCTTCGTTAACCCTACATATAATTTTCACCAATGATGAGATATTTAGGGTTAACGCTTTTTATTTTTATACACCTTCACATTGAAGCCCAGTCTTTTCGAACACTTTCTCAGACAAAGCCGGGTATTCGGAAAGATTACGAAAAGGCTAAATTGGAAGCACAAAAGGAAAATACCAATGCCAGTATTATACTTTTATTAAAGTGCCTTGAAAAAGACCCTATTTTGGTAGAAGCCTGGACCTTACTGGGGAATGCATATCATGATATCGGCGAGTATAAAAAATCGTTGGATGCTTTCACAAAGTTATCCCTTATACACCCAAATCATGATATCAGGACGAACTATGCTTTTGGGTTAACTGCTTATAAATATGGAGATTATTCTTTGGCCGTTGAAAAATTGACCTTATATACGACCTCTAATAAAATAAAAGGGCAGCCACTTGAGCAAGCCAGCAAGCTATTGGAAAATGCGATTTTTGCCCGTGACGCGGTGCAAAATCCCGTTTCATTCACCCCCACCCCTTTGAATTCTTTTATTAATACAGATGCACCAGAATATCTACCCTCTTTTTCTGCCGACGATAAAACCTTGCTTTTTACCCGCGTAGTAAATGGGCAGGAAGACATTTTTTATACACAAAGAGATTCATTGTCAGGCGATTGGGGCAAACCAATTGCCTTAACCCAATTGAATACTCCTTTTAACGAAGGAGCACACACCTTATCGGCTGACGGTTCAACGTTAATATTTACTCAATGTGAAAACAAAAATGGACTGGGTAGTTGCGACCTTTACATTTCATACAAAAATGGAGAACAATGGACGGCTCCAAAAAATATTGGGGCACCTGTAAACACTATGTATTGGGAATCAATGCCTTCCCTTTCTGCCTCGGGCGATAAATTATTTTTTTCTTCCAAACGTCCCGGAGGATTTGGTGGTACTGATATATGGATAAGCCGACTTCTTTCAGCCAACAAATGGTCTGTCCCTGAAAATGCAGGACCAAACATAAACACACCGGGAGATGATCAGGCTCCCTTTCTTCATGTAGATGGGCAAAGCTTATATTTCATGTCCAATGGAAATAAAGGGATGGGCGGATTTGATATTTATCTTTCCCGAAAAGATAGCACCCAGCAGTGGGGAAAACCTATTCACCTGGGTTACCCTATAAATACCATTGCCGATGAAGGCGCACTCTGTATCAATAGAACGGGAGAAACAGCCTATTTTTCCAGTTCTAAACGAGATACACCGGGAAAGGGAATGACCAGTAAAACAAATATTGATATCTTCAGTTTTCCTCTTTATCCGGACATCAGACCTATTCCCGTTACCTTTGTCACTGGGAAAATATTTGCCAATGATAGCCATCAACCCCTTCCGGCACAACTTGAAATAAGTGTAACTGAAACCGAAGCCATTATTTTTAAGGCAAAAATAGACTCCTCAGGAAAATTCTTTATTTGTTTACCGAGCGGTCAAAATTATTCCCTGTCGGCCTCCTACCCCGGATATACCCTTTACAGTAATCATTTTACGCTCCTCGACGCTCATTCAGCTTTGGAACCCTATTATTTGACTATTTTACTACAAAAAATAAAAAAGCCTGCCATTGCCATTTCAACGGAAAAAATGGTGGAAGAAGGAGATCCGATTGTATTAAAAAATGTATTTTTTGAAACGGGATCAGCACAACTAAATCCAAATTCGCTCCATGAATTAAATCTGTTAAGTCAGTGGTTAGCAGAAAACGCAGCTATTTTTATACAAATAAACGGACACACTGACCACATAGGGGCTGAAGAAATGAATGTGCAACTGAGTACTCAAAGAGCAAAAACGGTATATGAATACTTAGTACAATCAGGAATAGGCAGGGAGCGTCTTCGATATAAAGGCTATGGTTCGTCAAAACCCGTTGCCGACAATGCAACGGAAAAAGGGAGAAAAGAAAACAGGCGTACAGAATTTATCTTATTGAAATAAATGCTGTACGACAGTATTTTCAGGGAAATGCCAAAATTCAAGCAAAGAAATTATTTGACGATGAGTTGATCTCTACCTGGCCCTACGGACACCATAGTTATGGGTACATTAAGTTCTTTTTCAAGTTTCATCAAATAATCAGTCGCCTCCTTAGGCAGATTATTCCAATCGGTTACATCATCTAAGGGTACCTTCCAGCCTGGAATATTTTCATAAGAAACAGAAAAAGTATCATCACTTATATCAAAGGGAAGATTTTGAGAGAGAGAACCATCTTCTGATGTATAGGCAGAACCCATAGCAAAATCAGAAAAAGCGGAAAGAACGTCCATTTTAGTGACAATCAGCTGAGTAACCCCATTTAACATAATGGCATATTTCAACTGAGGCACATCGAGCCAACCACAACGCCTGGGTCTTCCGGTAGTTGCACCAAATTCTCCTCCTTCAGCCCTTAATTTTTCTCCTGTTTCATTATGCAGTTCTGTTGGAAAAGGCCCTGATCCAACGCGGGTACAATAGGCTTTGGTAATACCATAAACCTCCTTTATTTTTTGCGGAGAAACGCCCAATCCGGTACAAACACCTGCGGTAATGGTATTGGACGAAGTAACGAAGGGATAAGTTCCAAAATCAATATCTAACATAGTACCTTGAGCCCCTTCTGCCAGTATCCTTTTACCCGCAGCCAAGGCATCGGATATAAAATATTCGCAATCAACAAATTGCAATTTTTTAACCTCATTAATTGCCTCCATCCATTTTTGTTCTTCCCCATCGATATCAAAAGGAAGATCAGGAAACTGAGCTAATAATTTTAGGTGTTTTTGCTTTAGCGAATGGTATCTGGCCTGAAAATCGGGCGACAGAATATCCCCAATTCTAAGACCATTCCGCCCTGTTTTATCCATATAAGCCGGACCAATACCCCTTAGGGTTGAACCAATTTTTTCCTTC
>BJGN01000054.1 GCA_014190515.1 Bacteroidota bacterium | reverse complement strand
AAATCACTTACATCCATTTGTAAATTCTGCTCTCCGGAATACATGCCATTCCATTTTTGCTGCTTAATGGTTTGTCCCTGCCCATTCATCAAATGTAGATAACAATCTCCTCCAACAGATTGAAAAGTAAGATTAATTGGTCCCCAGGTAGGATTAGGATATAGTTCAACAAACATAGGTAAAAGAACTTCATTTACGGGGGTGGCCGTCAGACAATTTTTAATAATTGGAAGCTTAACAAAATCATTAAATATTAACTGTTTAACTTCATTTTCTTTAACCCCAAACCAATCTACCAATATAGAACCATAGATATTCCTAAAATCTATCTGCATCGAAACTCCAGCTTGAGAGGGTACTGGATTGGGAATCTGAACATTTTCTCCAGTTATCCTATTTTGAACACAAGTACCAAATAAAAATAAAGGTGCGGCATTACCGTGATCGGTTCCACCACTATTATTAGACTGAATTTGTCTTCCAAATTCAGAATAGGTCATTCCCACGACCCTATTTGAGAGATTTAAGAGTTCAAGGTCTTTCTGAAACGCTTCAATAGCTGTAGATAAACTACCCAGTAATTCAGCATGGGTTCCTGTGGTATTATCAGTAGAAATGGTCTGATTTGCATGGGTATCAAACCCACCAATTCTAGCTATATATACCTTACTTTTTAAACCTCCGGAAATAAGTAAAGCGATAGATTTTAATTGAGTAGCCAGACTATTATTGGTAGGATATACAGCTAAATTTTTCCCTTTTTCTGCCGCTTTTTGAATTAATTTCGAATAAGCATTTGTTTGAAGAATTGATTTTTGCAAATATTTCAACTCTTCACCATAAGATATTGATTCAAAATTTTCAGCGTCATTCTCTGCTAATGCCCTCAGATTTTTAGGATCATTTACCGCAATGCCAAAATTTCCAGAGGCACCTTCACAAGTTTGAGAAACGGTGCTTCCAATGGTTAATGCAAATGGGTCAGGATATTCAATGGAAGGATATTTCTCTGGAAATCCTGGATATTTTGAATCCAGGAATCTTCCAATCCATCCGGAGTTTATGTATTCATTTGATGTGGAGGCACTATTCCAAATATCTGTTGACCTAAAATGAGATCTATTTTGATTAGGATACCCAACGCTTTGTAAAATACCAAGTTTCTCCTCCTTATACATAGTGGCAAGGCCTGACATTCTACTATGTAGTCCTAATTTATCTGTAAGTTTAAGAACTTTTGACTCAGGTAGAGCAATATTAGATCTTACGCGCATAAGACCTTCATATTGATCGATAGGAATAACCATATTCAAACCATCGTTTCCGCCATTCATTTGAATCAATATCAATATTTTATCATCGAAAGGATCCATTCCTGATAAAAAAGGCGACTCAGCTTGTGCAAAAATATCAAGGCCATTTAGTAAGAATGGAATAGTCAAACTAACGCCTGACTTCTTTATAAAATGTCTTCTGTTCATAATCGTACTAGCTTAAATAATTTTCAGGCATGGTTAACATGGCCTTAATGAGATTACGTACTTTAGTTTCTAATGCTGCCTTAATGGGAACATTCGTTGGATTTTTTAAATAGGCTTCATATTGTTCCTCCCACTCGTAATCAGGTGCTCCTGGTAGAATAAGTGTTTTTAAATCATTGATCTGATTTTGTGTTAATCCGAAAGGGAATAAAAATTCGCCCAGTTCCTTGATAAGTAGATTAGGATCTTTTACCTTCTTCATACTACCAATTAAAGCTAAAACATCTATTTGATATTTAATGGTATTGTAAGTTAATCCACTTCCTGCCAATGAATTAGTATAATTCATTCTGGCATTTAAGGTGGTAGCATTTATCCAAATTCTATAAAAACTAGGTTCCTGGTAATAAGCTTTCCAACCTGATACATCTGGCGGATAAAAATATTCCATTTGTTGACCTCCAATATTTCGAATGATAGATTGAAGTGAAAGTGCCCTTTTGTTATTATCTGTAGGTAAAATAAATTGCGTTTGTTTCAGCAAGCCAATACTAAAATCTATGGGGTTTTTAATCATATTTCCACGGTTTGCCAAATCGAAGAAATGCTCACTATTTAATAAAGTCCTTAATACCGGTTTAATTTCAAATTTTTCTGCAATGAATAATTCAGACAAAGGTTGTATAATATTCATTTCTACGTCGGCACTAATCTTGTAATAAACAAAATATCTGTAAAGTTTTCGGCAGATAAATTTAGCTACTTCTGGTTTTGTGAAAATGATATTAATCAGGGTCTTATACTCATTTTCATTTTCATTAATAATCTTTATTGAATTAAATCTATGGGATAGTTGTTTTGTGGTAGAATCATGTCTATTGACATTAAAACTACTTTGTATAACCGTAGCTGTTCTTGAATAATAACCCTGATCTGTCCAGCCAGTTAAGCATTTTGCCATTTCCTTGATATCAACTTCTGTGTATGTAGTGTAATCTCCCGGTCCTGCTATGGCTCCTTTCCCAATGGTAAATAATTCTAGCAGTTCTCTGGCAAAATTTTCATTAGGTGAGCCTTTTGAGTTCTGATTACCATTTAAATACCTTAACATTGCTGGGTTGGTAGTTATCAGATAAACCAGATTCTTAAAATTCTTCAGACCATTATTTCTCAATAATCTAATGTAATCATACATGTATTTTGGATCAGAAACAGTGCCCAGGTCTATAGGAAAATGATTGTGCCAAAACAGCGTTATTTTTTCCCTGATGGATATTCCCTCGGTTAAAAGAACCTCTGCATTCCAGGCCCGGAGGCTCGAGGTTCTATAATTTATACTGTCCTGGGTATCATTATATGGTGCATTGACCCAAGAAGAACCCAAGGGTACATGAGGGTCATTTTCAAAAATATAATTTATCGGCTGTGGGACATCTGGCTGTTCCTCAAAAAGTAAATCTAAAGACCTTCTTAATCCTTTTGAAATAACGGTATTCATTGACTCAGTGTTTGGACCAATAGTAGCTCTTCTGAGTAAATGCAAGGCTTCTGCTTTTCCCCATTTTCCTGAATATGGGTTCAATGAAGCACCTGATTCTTCTTCTTGCGTGGATTTCATCTGGCTTAATTTAATGAGAAATATGAAGTGCAATGTATCAATTATCCAAATTAAAAGCTGGTTTATAAAAGAATATAAAAAATCTACTTTTAATAATATAAATTTAGGAAAATTTTATGATAGTTTTGATATATTTCGGAAAACAATAAATTTTTTTTATGATAAAAGGATGTATTTTTAATTTAATCGATGTTGTGTTAAAAGAAGTTTCAAACGAAGATGACCTGGTCCCTAAATTAGTTACACCTGATCATCTAATGGATGGTTTTTTAGTTTTTTTGAAAGAGTTAAAAAATAAGGGAATTCAAATAGCTGTTGTTTCCCAAAATCCTTTATTGAAGGAAATTTTAGATAGACTTAGAATTACTCATTTATTAAATAATTACTTCCAAGGTAATAAAAATGAAAGTTTAAGTGCATCAACTAACATTTACACATTAGCCGCTACTTCTCTTCAATTAACCCCCAAAGAATTATTAGTTTTTATATCATCCGAAGCATCAGAAGATTTAAATTTACTCGAATCTTTTAATATAGTTTGTGTTGGTTCAAAATCAACTAAAAATACCAATATTCATCATGTTACTGATTTTTCTTCCCTTAAATTTAATCAATTGGTAGCCTCTTTATCAAATATTAGTCAAAATTAGCCTAATTTTGTGTTAAAATAATCATTTATGAACATGACCAAATTTCTATTACTTTTTTCGTTTATTCTAACGGTAACATTCTCATGTCAACCAAATAGTAAAGTAAGTAAGAGCGGTGATTCCTCTGCTGACGCAAAACCTTCATTGGGTAGTATTGGAACACCTGCAATCCCGGAAAAATTTAAAGAAACAGATTTACTTCTCACAGATTATTGGGTGTATGAGTTTTATGTAATTCCAGAAAAGGTAGGTGTTGGACCAAATTTTGTTGGCACCTGGTATAAATTTAATCCGAATGGAACCTATTTAAAAGGGCAGTTTCAAGAGACTTTTGATAATGGAAACTGGTATATCTCAAGTCGCCCCAGTGAGCATCAGCCAGGCAAGGTATTTAAATACATTTATTTTGATTCAGCTGTAAACGATTTATGGGATGTAGGTTTTGAAATTCAGGGAACAAGCGGTTATAATATGTCCTGGGTGAAGCAATTAGATCCTCCTGATGGTGAATCAGGTTTAGCGAAGGTTATGAAAATGCTTACCAAACCTACCCGTGAACAGATGGGTAGATAATCAACTTGTCGATATAAGGTAATAAATAAATTATAAAATATTGCTTACGTATTTTTAGCAAGTGCTTGAAGTTCTTTAATCTTTGAGCATTTGCTAAAAATAGCCTTTTTCTAATTAGATATTTATGAAAATCAGGCGTTTAATGCTTCATTTATTACATGGTCAAGCAACTCTGATACAGTCATTCCCTGAGATTTCACTTGTTGTGGAATAATGCTTGCATTAGACATTCCAGGAATCGTGTTGACCTCAAGGAAATAAAAAGTACCGTCAACACAAATTGAATCTACGCGTACAACACCTCTACAACCCAATACCTCGTAAATTAGCTTAGTTTGAGCTTTACATTTTGCTGTTAAATCCTCAGGAAGTCTGGCCGGAGTAATTTCCTGACTTTGGTTTTCGTATTTTGCCTTATAATCAAAAAACTCATTTTCAGAAATTATTTCCGTAATAGGTAAAACCTCTACACCGTTATCTTTTCTGAAAACCCCATTTGAAAACTCAGGGCCAGAAAGAAATGCTTCCACAACTACCTCGTCATCATATTGAAAGGCCATGGTAATGGCTTCAGAAAGTTCATTTTTAGATTTAACTTTACTCACACCAAAACTACTTCCATTTTTATTTGGTTTGACAAATAAAGGTAAACCTAAGGAGAGCAGTTCTTCCTCATTCCATGTGGTATTTTGTGTTAATAAAATGGATTCTGCCATAGGAATATGATACTTTTTAAGAATATCCTTTGTTGCTTGCTTACCAAAAGTTATGGCACTGGTAAAAAGGCTACAACCGGTAAAGGGCATTCCAATCAAATTAAAGTATCCTTGCAAATTTCCATCCTCTGCTGGGTGACCATGCAGCATTAAATACACTAAATCAAAGGTTGTATGATTTGTTTCCGTCCTCAATGAAAAATCATTCAAATCAATCAGATAATCTGTTCCCTGTAAGGTAAACTTTCCTTTATTTAATTCAATAATGAATAGATTATACTTGTTTTTATCCATTTCAAGCGCTATATTTTTTGCACTCTGCAATGAAACATTTCGTTCTGCAACATCTCCACCTGTTACAATGGCAATATTTTTCTTCATATTAATGACTTTATCTTAGGCCTCTGCGAATTAAATTATCTCTGTATATTCTGGCATTTCTATTATGCTCCGATAAATCGTTGGCAAACGAATGTAAACCGGATTCATCACCCACCGCACAGAAATATAAATAATTATGTTTTTCGTAATTTAAAACAGCGTCTATACTTGAGATGCTACTCATAGTTATAGGTCCAGGAGGAAGCCCAGTGTATTTATAGGTATTATATGGGGAATCAAACTTGGTATGAAAATCAGTAACTCGTCGGGCTAAGAAATCTTTTCTTGCAAAAACGGCCGTTGGATCAGCTTGTAAGGGCATTCCAATTTTGAGTCTGTTCAGATAAACGCCGGCAATCCTCTTTTTTTCAATATTTTGTTGTGTTTCTTTCTCAATTATAGAGGCAAGGGTATATACCTCTTGTGGAGTTAAAGCGAGGGATGCTGCCTTTTTTAAACGTTGATTTGACGCCCAAAATTTATCATATTCAGACTTCATACGGTTTAGAAATGCAGAGGCAGAGGTATTCCAATACATTTGATAAGTATTGGGGATAAATAAACTTTGGAAATTCTCTTTGGTAAATCCGTCTTTTCCTATGAGTTCATTCGAGCTAAAAACATCATTTAATGAAATGGAATCAGGCTCTATAAATGATGAAACTTTCGCTGCAACATTTTCAGGCATTCGTTCGGTGGTCAATACGACATTGACAGGTTCCTGATCACCAGCACGTAATTTTCTTATTAATTGAATCAAATTAATGCCCTTGTATATTTTATATTGTCCCGATTTAACTTTTCCTTCTTTAAAATTCATTTTTTCTGAAAGGAGCGAAAAAACGGTAGTATTCGCCAAGATTTTCTCATCTTCCAACAATATTAATAAGCCTTTGAAGTCTGTACCTGTAGGAATTCTTATAGTTTTACTCTGTATTGAGCCCGGTAAAACGGGTGAATACACTAGTTGATACATTAGTAACATGCCACTTAAGGTCGCGGTAAGTAGTAAACCCCAGAAGAAGTAATTTTTTTTAATCATCTCATCCAAATTTGGCTCAATTTAGTGATAAATGATTAGGTATAAAAATCATTTAAAGCGATTTGTTTATAATCTTTCTCTAACTTTGTATGCATGAAAAAATTAGTTGAAACATTATTTATTCTGTTGATCGTTTGTAGTTGTGAAACGGTCTTTGACATTGAGGCCAGTGAAAAGGAAATTCCAGTGGTTTATGGAGTTTTAAATATCACTGAACCAAAACAGTACATAAGAGTACAGAGAGCATTTCTTTCTAAAGGTGGCAACGTATCAGACCTATCCAAGGATCCAAATATTTTATATTATTCAGGCGGCAGAGCCATTTTAACTGTCACCTCCACAGGAAGAACCATTTTAGGTAAAAGAATAAATACAGAAGACATTGGAATTATAAGAGATAGTGGTTTTTTTGCTGAGTCACCCAATATATTGTATGAATTTGATACCAAAGATTGGTTGGTTACACCTCCTGCAAAAGTTATTTTTACTTTTGAAAATGAATCCCTATTAAAAGGGGTTTCAGCTCAAATTTCATTAGTAAAAGATCTTCAATTGAGAGAAGGGGTTCCCTCTGCTCCTCTAAATTTAGGGTACGATCGGATAATAACAATAGGTTGGAACCATTCCACAGAAACCAAGTTATTTGATTTGATTATGAGAATCAATTACATGGAAAAGAGTAATAAAACAAATGGTGTCTTTTTAGATAAATCGGTAGATTGGGTTCTAAAAGACCAACTTGAAGTTGGTTCAGATCCAGCAAAAGGATCTTTTTCATTTAAAGGTATTGAATTTTTTAAATTTTTAGGAAGTACACTCCCAAATTCTTCAGACATTCAAAGGAACATGAAATCAGTAGATATTTTACTAACGGCGGGGGGAAGTGAATTTAAAGAAATACTAAATTTAAATCAGGCAAATTTTGGATTAACTGGTTCTAACAGCATTCCCAGATATAATAATATTACAAATGGTATAGGTTTTTTATCTTCACGAATGAAGGTGTCTAGGACTGACATTTCTTTATCTTCTGTTACTCTCGATTCATTAAAATTTGGCGTATTTACGAAAGCATTACAATTCAAATAATGCCAATTTGTCAGTTAATTAAGTTTCGTTCTATTTTTAAAGCACATAAAATAGATATTATCTGCCTATTATAGACAAAAAAGGCAGAATTATTTAGTTGGCATATAGCTTGATAAGAAGAAATGAATGTTAAACACTTGAAAAATTTAAAAACAAATTATCATGGGTAAAATTATCGGAATTGACCTCGGTACCACAAATTCTTGTGTGTCAGTTATGGAAGGAAACGAACCGGTGGTTATTCCAAATGAGGAGGGAAGAAGAACTACGCCATCAGTTGTCGCCTTTATGGATAGTGGAGAAAGAAAAATTGGTGATCCAGCCAAGCGTCAGGCAATTACAAATCCTCAGAGGACAATCGCTTCTATTAAAAGGTTCATGGGACGTCGGTTTTCTGAGTCTGCAAGTGATATAAGTGCATCCCCTTACAAAGTGGTAAGAGGAGATAACGATACTATCAAGGTGGACATTGATGGTCGCTTTTATACAGCTCAAGAACTTTCTGCTATGGTTCTTCAAAAAATGAAAAAGGTAGCTGAAGATTATTTGGGTCAAGAAGTCACTGAAGCCGTAGTAACCGTTCCCGCTTATTTCAATGATTCTCAGCGTCAAGCCACAAAGGAAGCCGGTGAAATTGCTGGTCTTAACATTAGAAGGATTATCAACGAACCCACAGCTGCAGCTTTGGCCTATGGTTTGGATAAACGAAATAAGGAAATGACCATTGCCGTATATGATTTGGGTGGTGGTACCTTCGATATCTCAATTCTAGATTTAGGTGATGGTGTATTTGAGGTTAAATCTACCAACGGTGATACTCATTTGGGTGGAGATGATTTTGATGCAGTTATAATTGATTGGCTTGCCAATACTTTCAAAGATCAAGAGAATATGGATCTTAGAAAGGATCCTATAGCTCTTCAAAGATTGAAGGATGCGGCTGAAAAAGCTAAAATAGAACTGTCATCCTCCTCAGAAACGGAAATAAATTTGCCTTATATTACTGCAATGGATGGTGTGCCTAAACATTTGGTAACTAAACTTTCCAGAGCAAAGTTTGAGCAAATGATTGAGCCACTGGTAGAGCGCAGTTTGGAACCTTGCAGGAAAGCACTCGCTGATTCAGGTCTTTCTCTTTCACAGATATCTGAAGTTATTTTAGTGGGTGGTTCAACCAGAATTCCTAAAATTCAACAAGCCGTTGAAAACTTTTTTGGTAAAAAACCAAATAAAGGAGTTAATCCAGATGAGGTTGTAGCTGTTGGTGCCTCAATTCAAGGTGGTGTCCTCAGTGGTGACGTTCAAGATGTTCTATTACTCGACGTAACTCCTCTTTCATTAGGTATAGAAACGATGGGTGGTGTATATGATGTGGTTATTGAAGCAAATTGTACCATACCAACCAAAAAGTCAAAAGTTTATTCTACTGCAGCTGATAATCAGCCAAGTGTTGAAATTCATGTGCTACAAGGAGAAAGACCTATGGCGAAGGATAACAGACCTATTGGTAAGTTTATTCTCGATGGAATTCCTCCTTCACCAAGAGGTGTACCTCAAATTGAAGTCTCCTTCGATATTGATGCCAATGGAATTCTAAGTGTTGGCGCTAAAGATAAAGGAACTGGTAAGGAGCAATCTATTAGAATTGAAGCTTCTACTGGCTTGTCTAAAGAGGAAGTAGAAAGAATGAAGGCTGAAGCTGCCGCAAATTCCGAATCAGACAAATTAGCACGCGAAAAAGTAGAAAAATTAAATGAAGCCGATAATTTGATTTTCCAAACAGAAAAGCAAATCAAAGAATTCGGCGATAAGCTTCCAGCAGATAAAAAACCTGAATTGGAAACTGCTTTGAATACACTAAAAGATGCTCATAAATCTCAGGATATTCCTTCTATTGACGCCGCAATTACTAGTTTAAATGCAATCTGGCAGGTAGCAACTCAGGAAATGTACCAAAGTGGGCAGGCTGGTGATCCTAATTCAGGCCAAGATCCCAATGCAGGTGGTCAGTCTGGAAATACTTCTAATAATAACGGTGATGTCACTGATGTAGAATACGAAGAAGTAAACGATAAAAAATAATTTAGGTTAAATAAGTAAATGAGCGGGGTTATTGTCCAATAATCCCGCTTATTTTTTTCCATATCTCAGCAGACTGCTCCAAATATTGAATTTCTTTTAAATCATTAATGGAAAGGTAGTTCATTTCTTTTTCAAATGTTAACTCCCTGCTGGTATAATGCGGAATGTAAGTTTGTATGCCTATTAGTTTACCTTCAGAAAATACCGGTGCTCCCGACATTCCTGAAACCTTCCAATAATTACCCTTTACTCTTTCAATAATTTGAAGCTTCCCATTTCCTTCTAAAACGGTATCTTGGTTATTCCAAACTGGATATTTAGTAAGAATTTTGGTGTCGGCCAACTGAATGTTTCTGATGGATATGTTTATTTTATTTAATATCTCTGGATAATCCATTAAAAAACGGGCACTGGCAAAATAGTCTTTTTGGAAGGTTAAAATAATTTCACTTCCTGTTTCAGGTAACAAATCTATAGGTAATATGGAATAAGTAATGAATAACCGTGCTGCCAACCCATTTATTTCATCTATTCTATTCTCTTTTTGATTTAGTTCATTTATTATTCTATCCCTTTCATTGCTTTTTTCAAAGGTCGATAATGTGGCTAATCTATTTAGTATAAACCGATTATCTGTCCATTTTTTAATGCTAAACTCGATGGCTTTATGTAAGGTATATGATTTTAAAACATCTGCATCAGATTTTCTAATATCTATCAAATAGTTTTTACCATGGGCTATTAAATCCTTCAATGGGTTAGTGTTAGTAGTTTTAATTAGTTGATCTTTATTCGACTGACTCCTTTTTGAAAAGGTATCTATCTGATATTGCCATTGTGGAAGAAGTATCCAATCAACATAATTTTTTACAGCATCTGCTTTATATTCTGTAGCCACTGGGTATCCTATAGAAAAAGTGTCAACTATAGATGATAACCTGGTCGAATATTGTGTTTTATTACTTTGAAAATCAAGGGGTAAATCTACGCTTAACAAAGCCCAATCTTTATTTTTATATATAATCGTAGGATTATGAAGCGTAACTATCTCAATTCTTGTATTGTACATTCCAGAGGTCGATAGTGTTGAATGATTTTTTTGAACAGTAATTTTACTTTTTATAGTGATATTATTATTAATATTTTCATATTCCAGACACTGGCTTAGCGTCCAAATAAAATTCGTTTCGGGAAACAAATATCCCGTACAGTCATTACCTACACGTACTACTGTAGCTGATGAAGGGAATGATTGTGATGTTAAACAAAAAGGATTAGATAGGTAAGAAATAATAAAAAAAACAAGAAATTTAAATCTTAGCTTGCTTTTCATACACGGGTTTTAAAGAAAAACCAGAAACTTTTGTGACCCCGAATAAAATAACCAGGTAACAAATATCTCCTAACAAAGTGTTTTGAAAAAATGGCAAACCAGCTATATATGAGGTAAGTAATCCTGAAAAATTTTGTGTGTAGATTGGATTATTTAACCAACTGCCAAAATTTGTCACAAGAAAAAATAAACTTGACGTTGAGAGTCCGGTAAGAATTAATCTGGGAATTGTGAAGGTAGAAAGGAGCCCCCAGGCGAGTGGAATCATTAGTAAAAATGAACCATAAACCCAAAACGAACCAATCAAAGTAAAGCCTTCATAATACTGAGGATATTGAATAGGATAGATAATATTATTTATAAATAAATCACTTAACCAAAGTGAAAATAAGGGAACTAAAAATGCCCAAATTTTCCTACCCAAAAAATAGCTGCCAAATACTGCTATGCCACCTACTGGGGTGAAGTTGTGTGGGTGGGGTATTATACGGCTGAATGCAGCGACTAATATAAGTACCAACACAAATTTTAAAGTATTTTGTTTTTCGTGATTCATTTCTCGTTGTGTAATTAAGAATGTAAAATTAAAAAGATTTACTTATTTTAGGGTTTTATTTCGACCGTAGATTCATCTCTGAATTATTTTTAATCGTTCAAAATTATTTCAATAAAACCTAAACCATGAAAAAAGGTTTCACATTTTCTTTTCTTTTACTTCTCAGTATTCATTTTGTAGAAGCCCAACCTGAAAGATGGCAGCAACGAGTTCAATATAAAATGGATATTGATTTTGATGTAAAAAAACATCAATTTAATGGAAATCAGACTATTAAGTACACAAATAATTCGCCTGACACTTTAGATAGGATTTTTTATCACCTTTATTTTAATGCATTTCAACCTGGAAGTATGATGGATGTTCGCTCCAGGACTATTTCTGACCCGGATCCCAGAGTGGATGATCGTATATTCAAACTTACGCCAGATGAAATTGGTTTCCACAAAATTTCTGCTTTAAGTCAAGACGGGATTCCTTTAAAATTTGAAATGGTAGAGACTATTTTGGAAGTAATACTGGCAAAACCAATTCTTCCAGGTAAAACAACTACCTTAGAAATGTCTTTTTCAAGCCAGGTACCTCTACAAATTAGACGCTCAGGTAGAAATAATGCTGAAGGTATTGATTATTCCATGGCTCAATGGTATCCAAAATTATGTGAATATGATTATCAGGGCTGGCATGCAAATCCTTATATTGGTAGAGAATTTTATGGTGTTTGGGGTGATTTCGATGTGACCTTACATATTGATGCAAAATATATGGTAGGTGGTACAGGTTATCTTCAAAATCCTGAGCAAATTGGAAAAGGATATACTCAAAATACGGTTACTCCAAAGCCAGATAAAAATGGTAAGCTTTCTTGGCATTTTTTTGCACCAAATGTTCATGATTTTTTATGGGCTGCTGATCCGGATTATACTCATACCTCTTTAAAAAGGCCAGATGGATTAACTCTTCATTTTTTTTATCAATCCAATGATAAAACGAAAGATAATTGGGAGGCTTTACCAGCCATAATGGATAAAGCTTTCGATTATATTAATAAAAATTTTGGGCAATACGATTACAAACAATACTCATTTATTCAAGGTGGCGATGGTGGAATGGAATATCCAATGGCAACACTAATTACAGGAGAAAGAAATATTGGTAGTCTTGCTGGAGTGGCTGTTCATGAATTAATGCATAGCTGGTACCAAATGATGCTGGCTACTAATGAAAGTTTGTATGCTTGGATGG
This sequence comes from Bacteroidota bacterium, assembly GCA_014190515.1. GTDB lineage: Bacteria > Bacteroidota > Bacteroidia > Chitinophagales > Saprospiraceae > BJGN01. The sequence continues at coordinate 7,267 of BJGN01000054.1, read as the reverse complement.
ACGAAGGCTTTACATCATATGCCAGTTCAAGAGTAATGCAACACCTCATTGAAAATAAAATATTAATGCCGGGTAGGGTAGCAGCTAACCCGCAGGCAGGTAATTACGCTGGCTATTTTAATCTGGCTAAATCCGGATTTGAAGAACCTTTGTCAACACATGCCGATCATTTTCAGACGAATAGAGCTTATGGACTAGCTGCTTATTCAAAGGGTTCTGTTTTTCTTGCACAACTTGAATATGTTCTCGGAAAACCAATATTCGATCAGGCCTTACTTAGATATTTTTATACCTGGAAAGGAAAACATCCAAATGTAAATGATTTTATCAGGGTTTTTGAAAAATCCAGTCAGCTGGAATTAGATTGGTACAAAGAATATTTTTATCACACTACCTTAACAGTAGATTATGCTATAAATAATGTTTCCTCCATGGATAATAATAGCTTAGTGATCCTGGAAAGAAAGGGTAAAGTGCCTATGCCTGTTGATATAGTCATAACTAAAAAAGATGGTACTAAAATGGGTTATACAATTCCTTTACAGATAATGAGGGGTGCAAAAGGTGCGGATTTATCTGGTATCAATTGGATAGTTAGTCCTGATTGGGCATGGACAAATCCTCAATATTCTTTGAATTTGCCTGTAAAATTAGAGGATATTTTAACGATAGAAATAGATCCCTCTGAGCGCATGGCAGATATTGAAAGAATAAATAATGTTTGGAATAATCCGGCGAATGCCAAATAAATTTTAAAATTGGGTGTTTCGCCTGCGATGAGTGTTCTTCAGTTAACTAAAAAAGTCCCTTTCCCGTCGAAAGATGGCGAGTCTATGGCTATTCGTTCCCTTGCAAGTTCCTTAGTATCAAATGGTGTAACTGTCGATTTATTGTCTTTAAATACTAATAAACACAGATTTTCAAGTGACATAGATGATTTAGATTCCACTTTATACCGCTCCATTTATATGGTGGAAATCAATACAAATTTCCATCCTATTTCATTCCTTATTAACTTATTTTCTAATATTCCTTATCAAATTAGCAGATTTGTTAAGAAGGAATACAAGGTTAAACTGATTTCACTTTTGATCCAAAACAAGTATGATTTTATCCTGCTTGAAACTGTTTATTTGACGCCTTATATTCCTGTAATTAAAAGATATTCTTCGGCAAAGATTCTTTTAAGAACACACAATATGGAATATGAAATATGGGAAAGATTATATAAAGGGGCAAATTGGGGTATTTCTAAATTATTATATTTATGGCTTTCGCATCAAATGTTTAGGTATGAATCTTTTCGACTACAATCTATCGATTATCTAATTGCCATTTCTAAGCGAGAACTTTTAATGTATAAGGCTTCTTATCCTTCCTTAAATGGAAGCGTTGTTCCTATTACCTGGAATGCATTAAAAGAAAGCTGTCAAAAAACCTTAAAAAGTAATTCTCAAAATATTAGCTTGTTTTTTATTGGTTCTTTAGACTGGAAGCCTAATCATGAAGGGCTTCTTTGGTTTTTACATAAAGTTTGGCCAATTTGTCATGCCAAATTTCCTCACATATCATTTTATGTGGCAGGACGAAATATGCCCGAGAAAATAAAGCAGATGAATTTAGACGGTGTTTTTATGATGGGTGAGGTGGATGATGCCGTCGCATTTGTAAACCAACATGATATTGCTATTGTTCCATTACTTTCGGGAAGTGGTATGCGTGCTAAAATAATAGAGGCTATGGCTTTAGGAAAAGTTGTAATTACTACATCCATAGGATTGGAAGGAATTGAAGCACAGAATACCCTTGATGTTTGTCTGGCTAATTCACCAGAAGAGTTCATTAACGTCATTCAGCATTTATTAACTCATCCAGCACAAATGATTCAGATTGGTATAAATGCACATAAAAATATAAGGAATAATTATGAAACCGTTACGATGGGGAAGAAATTACTTGATTCTTTAAATCATAATTTCAATTGATACCTGTGATTGTAATGATCTTTTCTTTTATTATTATATCATTCATCTTGATGGTTTACAGCTACTTGATTTTTCCATTAATTATGAAAAAATTAAGCAATAAGTCGTCAGAAAATATTAATAAATCATTCTTTCCTAAAGTAGCTGTCATCATGTCAGCTTATCAAGAGGAGTTAATTATAAGAGAAAAACTAATAAGTTTAAAGGAACAAAATTATCCTAAAGATTTACTGACGTTTTGGATAGCCTCAGACGGTAGTATGGATGGAACCAATCAAATTATACGAGAGGAATGTAAAAATTTGTTCAATAGCCAGGTCTTCATTTTCAATAGTAGGAGAGGAAAGCCGGTGGTGATAAATGATTTGGTATCAAAAGCCAAAAAGTTTTACAACGATACGGATTTTATCATTTTACTTACGGATGCTAATGTTATTTTTAAATTTGACTTGGTTTCTATTTTGGTTCAACCATTCATTTTACCTGACATTTCATTAGTTGATTCAAAAATTGAACCGCTTCACAAAGTGTCAAAAGGAATTTCATTCTCTGAGAACTTTTACCTGAATAGAGAGACTTTATTAAAACAAAATGAGGGTAAATGGAAAGGTTTGTCTATGGGTGCCTCTGGAGGCTGTTATGCCATAAGGTCAAAAGACTATGTTCCAGTGCCAAAGGATTTTCTCGTTGACGATTTTTTTATTTCTTTTAACATATTACTGAAAGGTAAAAAGGCCATTTTACATCCAGTAGCGATTTGCTATGAAGAAGTTTCTTCTTCTATAAATACCGAATTTAGAAGAAGAAGACGTATATCTGCGGGTAATTTTCAAAATTTAGTTCATTTTCTACCATTTTTTTCTATGAGGCAAATCACTTTGTGGTTTGTGTTTTTTTCTCATAAAGTTATTCGATGGTTTGTTCCCATATTCTTAATGATATCTTTTTTATCTTTGTTTTATGTTGCTTTTTATCATGTTATTTCATTATATGTAACAATCATTTTGACTTTCATTATAGTGTTTGTTTTTGTTTTTGATAAATTATTTGAAAACATTAACATACATTTGCCGTTTCTAAAAAGTGTACGATATTTTATAGTAATTAACGCAGCCTTATTAATGGGCTGCTTTGATTTTTTAAAAGGAATTAAAAGTAATGTCTGGGAACCAACAAAAAGAAATCAATAGTTTTCAACTCGATAAGATTGAGGATGCGATTATTGATATCCGTGAGGGTAAAATAATTATTGTGGTTGATGATGAAGATCGTGAAAATGAGGGTGATTTTATTTGTGCAGCTGAAATTGTGACACCTGAAATTATTAATTTCATGGCAACTCATGGTAGAGGTCTGATATGTGCCCCATTAGATGAAAGAAGGGTGGAGGAATTAGAACTCAATATGATGGTCTCTAATAATACTGCTTTACACGAAACTGCATTTACTGTTTCAATAGATTTAATTGGGTATGACTGTTCAACAGGTATTTCTGCTTATGATAGAGCCACAGGTATTAAAAAGTTAACAGATCCCTCTATTGTTGCCAAAGATTATGCCAGACCTGGGCACATTTTTCCACTGAAAGCAAGACAAGGTGGGGTGTTGAGACGAACAGGTCATACAGAAGCAGCCATAGATTTAGCCAGACTCGCAGGATTTTATCCTGCGGGTGTATTGGTGGAAATTCTTAATCCCGATGGTACAATGGCTCGCTTGCCCGAGCTTTTTGAGATTGCTAAAAAGTTTGATCTCAAAATTGTTGCTATTCGCGATTTAGTTGCTTACCGTCTAAAGATGGAGAGTTTAATTAAAAAACAATTGTCTTTTCCAGTTGAATCTCCGCATGGTAAGTTTTCAATTACTGCTTACACTCAAATTTATTCAGGGGAACTTCATTTAGCAGTAACCATTGGCAATTGGTCAATTGATGAACCCGTTTTGGTAAGAGTCCATTCCTCAGTAGCTCATAATGATATTTTCTCTTCTTTGTTTTCTGATAATTCAGGTCTTATTCACAAAGCATTAAAACAAATTGCCAAAGAAGGAAAAGGGGTTTTTCTTTTTATGAGACCTAATGTAAAATCAGAGGAAGATTTCCTTGAGGAACTAAAAATTCTCGCCTCTCAACCCAAAAATGTGTCTGACAATATTTGGAAACAGGAAATGAACCCCAGGGAATTTGGTGTAGGTGCACAAATTTTAAAGGATCTAGGTGTCTCAAAGATAAAGTTGCTTACAAATAACCCTAAAAAGAGAGTTGCATTAGATGGCTACGGCTTGGAAATTATTGAAAATATTGATATAACAGATTAAAATTTAGGACAAAAATTATCATCGTTGTTATATCTCCCCATATAAGTCACTGTTAATTCAATGGCATTTCTTCTTCCAGAAATGCCATTGAATAAAGGGGTCATTCCTGCATCGTATGAAATTCCAATTAATAATTCATTCAGCTCCAGTCCCAACAAAAAGATTAAAGATTCTATTTTCGGATCATTGTCATTTATAATGGTCGGTCTCGCTGAAGCACCAAAATGAAGTGAAGTATTAGCAACATCATTCAATATAGTCCTAATATTCATACCGGCCATGCCTGTAAGATGACTGCCTTGTTTTTGTGCTAAAACCCTTGGGTGAATTTGTAATTTTTCTGTTACAGGAATTTGAAAACCACCGTGAACAGTATATTTTATTGGTAAAGGTCTATCAGTAATGGAATTTACAAATAATAGGTTGTTTTGGTAAAAACTCTGATTTGGTTTGTTAAAATGTGCTATTGAAGCACCTAAAAATCCACCTAGCTGATTAAAAGTCATGAAGGAATATTGTATTCCAGCATTTAAATCAGAAAAAGCAAAATTATTTGATGGTAATAACTCATTCGTCGGGTCATTATATCCATCCGTTCCATTAAATTGATCTTCAAAGGTAACATTACTATATCCAACACTCTTCTGAATTATACCCATTTGAAAACCTGCACTTATAAACTGATTATTAGTTGGATCTAAACTTTTGTGGTATGCACCGGATACATAGATATTTTGTGTGTTCCAGCCAATGCTGGAATTTTTATCCTGCATAAACATAACACCTACTCCCGCTGCATCATTTAAAATTTTTCCATCATATCGAATAGGTAATCGTAAATCAAAACTACTATATAATGATATAAATGGCTCATTAAACTGGTTATTTCCTTGATTTCTGTGAGCGACGATGGCTCTGTAACTGCCTTCGAAACTTCCACTTAAACTTGGATTCAAGAAAATGGGAACATTATTATACTGTGAAAAATTAGGATCTTGACCCCAAGTGATTGCAACGATTAAACAGAAAACGCTGGTAAATATGTTAGCTTTTGTTATTGCCTGCATGAAATATATTTGAAAAGCGCTAAAATAATGTTTAATTTTAATATTTGCATAACGGTAAAAATATAACTTTTAGTATTTTTGTCCTATCATGTTGCAACTCACAGAAATTAAGAATTTTAACGGTAAATTTGAGTTCGGAATTTGTCCTCTAAGTGTCATTCCGATTCGTATTTCTCCCTCTCACCGAAGTGAGTTGATTTCTCAAATGCTTTTTGGAGAAATGGCAGAAATTTTGGAAACAAAAGGCGATTATTGGCTCAGGATTATCTGCGAAGCGGATGAAACTATCGGGTGGGTAGAGAAAGATCAGATTTTGCCTCTATCTGAAAGTACTTATCATAGATATAAAAATAATTATGCTTACTGTTTAGAAATGATGCAGCCCGCAGTTGGTCCTGATTCTTTTATTGCAATTACTTTAGCAGCACGTTTACCCGAATATGATGGATTGCGTTTTTCGCTTAATAAAACGAAATTTTCATTCAACGGTCAGGCTCTGCCTAATAGCAAATTTAATCCAAGTCCTGAGATGATCGTTAAACTGGCAAGAAAATATCTAAATACCCCTTTTTTATGGGGCGGGCGGTCGCCATTTGGTATTGATAGCTCAGGTCTTGTACAAATTGTTTACCAAATGGTGGGTATTTCTCTTCCTCGTGACCCCTTGGAACAAGTTAAATTAGGTACTTCTGTTGAGTTTATTGAATTAACACAACCAGGTGACATTGCTTATTTTGAGAATAGATTTGGTAGAATTGTGCATTCAGGTATCATTCTACCAGATAATCAACTTCTTCATTCCCTGGGTCAGGTTAAAATTGACCTTATGGATCATTATGGCGTGTTTGATGTAAACAAAAACCATTACCTTAAACCTTTGCGTATTATTAAAAGATTACTTCCTACTATTTCAACAATTAGTTCCACGCCTAAAAGTGACAATATATTGAGCTCTAATCAATTATCACTTGAAATTATTTTATAGTGACCTACTATTAATTTGAAACTATAAATTACTGATTATTATTTAGCTTGATGATAATAATCTTTTGATTTTTCTATTAGTTTGTTTCCGTACATTTTTATCCAGTGATAACTTATCCATGCACCAGGAATAAGGCTCACGTCTGCGTGCCAACCCAATTCGTCCACCCAATAACAAGCTATTTTTCTTGCTTTTTCTCCTTTTGAAACAGAACTAATATTTTCAATAAAATAAACTGATTCTCCTGGTATGGTTTGAGCTTCCATTTTCAGGCGATATCCTTTGGATTGAGGTATTTCTTCTACATTTTCAGTCAGCCAAAATATGCCGTAAGGTGGAAAAAATAAGGTGTCGCCCTGATATATACAATTTTCAGAACTAATCTCATCTCTAAAACAATTTCCTTGCCATTTCTTAGATAATGCCTTCTTGGAAATCATCTGAAAATCAGAACTAAAATTAGCAATTAATAAAATATTTTCCTCATTCAATGATTTTTCTACACAAAATAGAGTGTTACTTTCTAGGAGTATTATGGTCTCTTTCGCATTACCATGAAGACAATAGGTTTCTTTTCTTCGATTAGAAAGATTGGAGATAATGTTAAATAAAGTGTTTTCAACAGTTCCCGCTTCCTTTCTTAGCAAGGCTTTTCCCCAATCCATGGCAGGTCTGTGTAACCAACGATTATCTTCTCTTTTTTCTCCATCCTTAAGATAATCAAAATTATTTAAGTGTCCAATTTCATCTCCCGCATAAACCAAAGGGATTCCTTTCATAAAAAAGATAATTCCGTGTAGCAGCTTGAAGCGCTGTATAGCTAAGGCTAAATCTTCTTTTTTATTTTCAATAAATGCCTTTTGAATACCAATGAGCGCGGCTGTACTACCAGAAATTCTAGATTCACCATTCGA
>BJGN01000053.1 GCA_014190515.1 Bacteroidota bacterium | reverse complement strand
TGCAGATTTTATATCAACGGTAACCCCGGGAAAATTTCCTACCTTTTGCTGTAATCCTGTAATAAAATTAAAAAGCGATGATTTTCCACAATTAGGATTACCTATAAGGGCAACACGTGTTGGCTTCCGTTCTGATTCCACAATAATGATCTAATAAATTTACATCAACACAATACAACAAGCTTCCTCACTTCGCATGGCAATGTGCAACCCATCCGATTTTACATACCAACCGCCACCAAATGGCGCCTTACGTAAAATTTCAATGGTGCAACCAGGTACCAGTCCCATCGATATTAACCGACAAGCTACCTGTTCATCTTTGAAATAGGAAACTACTCCTTTAACGCCTACGCGCGCACAGGAAAGGATTTTCTCACTTGTATGAAGCTTTACCACTTGATTGCTTATTTTGATTTAATCTAATTAACACAAATCTAACCCAAAAATAAATGCAATGCTTAAAAATTAAGATGTCAAAAGTCATCAAGTAAAAAAATACCTAATATTAGGTATAGGTAAAAAATTATCCCCTTTTGAAATCTTTATAAATTTAAATATTTATCTTTAACTAAAACCCTTAAAATAATTGTTAAAAATGCAAAATCGCCGCCATTTCCTTCAAATTATTCCTTTATCATTAGGTATGATGAGCCTTTGGCCCAAATGGATTGAAAATAATGAGCCAAACACGCCTCGTTCTGCGCCCGATGGTCCACCCTTACGTGTAGCTTTTCTTGGCCTTGGTAGTTACGCCAACAGAGTGGCTGAAGCTATTAAAGACAGTGAAAGGGTCAAAATTACAGGGCTAATCAGTGGAACGCCCGCAAAATTGGAAACCTGGAAAAATAAATATCAGGTGCCAGGTACTAGTTGTTATCATTATGGAAATTTTGATGATATTAAAAATAATCCTAATATAGACGCTGTTTATATATGTACGCCCAATGCACAGCATAAGGATCAAACGTTACGATTAGCTGCAGCAGGTAAACACGTTATTTGCGAAAAACCTATGGCCATAAACGTGAAAGAAGCTAAAGAAATGATCGGTGCCTGTGAAAAAGCGGGGGTAAAGCTTTTGGTTGGTTACCGAATGCATTTCGAAGCTAAAACACAGGAAATTGTGAAAATGAGAATGGCAGGAGATTTTGGTAAACTAGTGTTTTTTCAAGCTCTTTGTGGATTTAAAATCGGCGATCCAAACCAATGGCGTCTAAATAAAGATTTGGCGGGTGGCGGTGCCATGATGGATATTGGCATTTATGCCATCAATGGTGCACGTTACATGATTGGTGAAGATCCGATTTGGATAACTGCTCAGGAAACTAAAACGGATCATGTAAAATTTAAGGAGGGCGTCGATGAAACCATCCAATTTCAAATGGGTTTCCCCAATGGTGTCGTGGCTTCTTGCCTTTCAACCTATAATACCAGCTTTCTGGACCGATTTTTACTCACCGGACACAATGGTTTTGCTGAACTTCAACCCGCAACAGGTTATGGTCCGATAAAAGGTAAAACAAACAAAGGAGAACTTACTCAACCCCATGTTACCCACCAATTAATGCAAATGGAGGAAATGGCGGAAATTATTCTGCGAAATAAAACTCCCTTTTTGCCCGTAGACGGAAAAGAGGGGCTTAAGGATATGATTATCATAGAAGCTATTTTTAAGGCGGTACAAACGGGAAATAAAATAAAATTGACATGGGATTAAATTTATCTAAATTTAATAGCTTTACTTTTATACATTTATTCAACCATAAATGGTTTCTAATTTCTTTACTTATTTTTCTGCCTATGCTCGTTGACGCTCAAAATAATATACCTGATGCCATGGCTAAAAGTCATTCCGATGCTTATGTATTGGGTATTAAAACCTTGAGGGAATTTCTTACTATACCCAATTTAGGTTCTAATAAAGAACATATAAAAGAAAATTTAGCCTGGTGTCAAAAAGTATTTACCGAACTCGATTTCAAGATTGAAGTATTGACAACCAAAGAAGTACCTGTTTTACTGGCTGAAAAAAAATCGCCTGATAAAGAAGCAAAAACGATTCTTTTCTATTTACAAATCGATGGGCAACCTTTTGATCCCTCTGAATGGAACCAGGAAGATCCATTTGTTCCTGTACTGAAAATACCCGATAGAGAACAATGGAAGACTATCCCCTGGGAAAATTTTGTCCCACCCTATCCGCCAGATGCAAGAATTTTTGGTCGTTCTACCTCTGATTCCAAAGGAAATGTAGTGGCATTTATCACCGCCCTTAGAATGATGAAGGCGGCGGGAAAAACGAGCCAATATAACCTGAAAGTCATCATGGATTTTCAGGAAGAGCTGGGTTCCCCTACGCTTCCTCAGGCAGTTATCGAAAATAAAGAAGCATTTGCCGCTGATGGAATGATTATTTTGGATGGTACAAGACATGTTTCCAATCTGCCTACTTTAACTTATGGTGCAAGGGGTATTTTATCGGTTACACTAAGGGTATTCGGCCCAACAAGCCCAATGCATAGTGGTCAATATGGAAATTTTGTACCCAATCCGGTATTTGCCCTCTCCAGACTCATTGGTGGCATGAAAGATGAGGAGGGGCGCGTTTTGATACCAGGGTTTTATGATGCGGTTCAGCTCGATAGTCAAACAAAGGCAATTCTCTCCTCCGTGCCTGATAATACTGAAGAACTTATTACGCGCATTGGCATTGCAAAACCTGAAAAAATAGGCGAATCTTTTCAAGAATCTTTACAATATCCTTCCTTAAATGTGAAAGGTATTTCCGCGGCAAAAATTGGTCGCTTGGCTACAACGATTATTCCTGAAGATGCCATCGCTGAATTTGATATTCGCTTGGTTCCAGAAACGCCCGCTGAAAAAATGATTGAGCTTTTCAAAAACTATGTTTTACAAGCAGGATTTCATTTGGTGAAGGATGAGCCTAGTGCGGAAGAAAGAAAAAACTACCCTAAATTGGCCTTCTTGTCTTTCCGCATTGGTTCGAAAGCTTATCGGACAGACATGAATTCTTTTTTGGGAAAATGGGTAGAACAATCTATGCAAAAAACATTTGGAAATCAATATGTTAAGGTTAGATCTACGGGAGGTTCACAACCTATTTCCCCCTTTATTACTACCTTAAATATTCCGGCCCTTGCGGTTAATATCCCCAATCCAGATAATAACATTCATGCTGCTGACGAAAATCTTAAAATAAGTAATTTCATTGAAGGCATAAACATTTGTTTCGCCCTGCTAAATGAAAAAATTAAAAACTAATTATTCTTTCATCTCCTAATCTATATCCTCATGTTTTTAAAATGGTTCTATCGTATTTCTGCCTTCCTGGTTTTCATTCTATTGCTCATTCTTGTAAGATTTGGCTGGGCGATCAGAGACAGGCACCCTGATGCTGATATGAATGTTCACATTGAGACGGAGGAAGATTTTTTACAAGCTGGATTCGCCTCCGTTGACATTACTCCGCAAGTGCCTGACACATGGATTGACAAAAATGAGGATGCACAATATGACCCCAAAGATGGCGATACCTTTACCGACGGAAATGGAAATGGAAAATTTGATCCAGTGTGGATGGCTGGTTTTCAGAACAACAGACCTGCCATGGGCGTACATGATCCTCTTTGGGCCCGAACGATGATTATTGCCAATGGTAAGCATAAAATAGCATTAACCGTTATTGATGCCATAGGATTTGGCGCCGATGATATTCTCACAGTTAAAAAAATGGTGCCTACCAAGTTAAATATTGATTATGTGGTCATTATGAGTACGCATAGCCACGAAACCCCTGATTTGGTGGGACTTTGGGGAAAATCTCCGTTTTCCAGTGGTGTCGATAATACCTATAAAAAACAAGTTCAGGAGGGTATATTACAATCCATATCCCAGGCTCACCGCCATTTAAGACCCGCCATTTTTCGGGTAGGTCACGATCTAACAGGTGCAGCTAATCTGGTCGAAGATTCCAGGGAACCTATAGTGATGGATCCCCGAATTAACATTTTACAAGCCATTGACGCAGAAATGGATACGACGCTTGGCGTATTTTTTAACTGGTCTAACCACCCCGAAACACTTTGGAACAAAAACTTATACTTAACGGCTGATTTTCCATATTATGTAAGGGAAGCCCTTGAAAAAGGGCTAAAAAAGGGGGATTCCACACTGATTAAGGGATTAGGGGGGACGGCTATATTTTCTATTGGAGCCATTGGCGGATTAATGACCACCCGCCCTGATTTCCCTATTCCTGGATTTAAAGAAGATACCGTTTATCTGGAAGCAAGCTTTGATAAAGCTGCGGCTCAGGGGTATCAATTGGCTGCGCTGGGCATTCAATGTCTTGAAAAAGGGACGGATAATGTGACCTTTAGTAAAGCAAAACTGAAAATTAATGCAAAAACGTTAGAACTTCCTCTGAAAAATCCATTGTATCGGTTAGCCGCTTTTATGGGCGTTGTACAGCGTGGAACAAGCAGCTGGATTAATATCAGGACTGAAATAGCTGCCTGGCAGCTCGGAGACGTACATTTTTTACACTATCCCGGTGAATTATACCCAGAAATATTAAACGGCGGGGTTGAAAAGCCCAAAGGACAAGATTATAATATGGCGCCCTTTGAAACGCCCCCATTGAGAAGTTATATTTCGTCAAAATATTCCTTCACAATGGGACTCTCAAATGACATGATTGGATACCTTGTTCCAAAGAGTCAATGGGACGAAAAACCTCCCTTCACTTATACCTTTAAAGATGCACCTTATGGAGAAATTAACTCTTTGGGACCTGAAACAGCGCCCATTTTATATAAGGCGATGAAGGAATTGTTAAAGAAATAAAGGACTGCATCACTAAGGAATAATCTGAAGTTTAGCAAATTTCAACATTAATCTTCTCTCAGGTTCATCAATGTCTCTGAAAAGGATGGTGGCTACCCTATTATCTCTTCCACCGTCGATTTTTGTGATTTTTCCCACGCCAAATTTTTGATGCACTACCGTCATACCAGGCGATAGTGTTTCGGGAGGACTCGCTTTAAAATCTTCAACATTAAACTTATCGGGCATTTTAATTACTGGCTTTCGGGTATTCGGAGCAAATCCTGTTACCGTCGAAGTAGTTTGAACAGACCTGTTATTTGACCTCATGGGAGAGGTAGATTCTAAATATTCCCCAGGTAATTCCTCTAAAAATCTGGACATTTCACTATACTTCATTTGACCGAACTTATATCTGCTCAGAGAATAAGAGATCGTAAGGAAAGTTTCTGCGCGGGTAATAGCCACATAAAAAAGGCGTCTTTCTTCATCTAAACCCTCTGCTGTATCCATAGACATGTGAGAGGGAAATAGATTTTCTTCCAACCCTGTGACAAAAACGGCTTTAAATTCAAGGCCTTTAGCAGAATGCACCGACATCAACGTGACGGTTTCGTCGCCTGCTTCCTTATCGTCCATATCTGTATAAAGAGCAATAGATTGCAAGAAAGAGACCAATGATTTGTCTAATTGATCATCTAACTGATCCGATTCATCCTCATCGACAAAATTCTTCACAGCATCTAACAGTGCATTTACGTTTTCCAATTTTGACACACCTTCGGGCGACCCATCGGCCTTCAGCAAGTCAATCAAACCAGATTGTTTAGCGGCCAGGGTAGCTAAATCAAAGGCATTTTCCGTATCCTTTTTTTCAGTGAAAGAGAGGATCATTTCCACAAATTGTTTCAACAATTTTGGTGCCTTCTGATTACTCAATCCTTCCACCTTAACCACTTCCCAAAGGGGAACTTCCTTTTCAGCGGACATTTGAAGCATTTTTTGAATGCTCGTATCTCCAATACCCCTTCTCGGATAATTAATAATTCTTTTTAGGGCTTCATCATCGGACGGATTGATAATCACCCTCAGATAGGCAATTAAATCTTTGACCTCTTTTCGCTGATAAAATGAAAGTCCACCATAGACTTTATATGGTATATTTTCCCGTCGACAATATTCTTCAAAAACCCTTGACTGGGCATTGGTTCTATATAAGATAGCGATATCACTAAAAGAAAGATGGTACCTATTTCTCAGTTCCGTTAGCGTATTGATAACTTGTTTTCCCTCTTCACTATCGCTTACGGACCGAATCACTTTAATTTTATGTCCCGCGCCCTTATGCGACCAAATTTTCTTCTGTATTTGTTTCGTATTATGCTGAATAAGCACGTTTGCCGCTTGCACAATTTCCTCGCTACTCCGGTAATTTTGTTCTAACTTAAAAACCTGAATACCGAAAGGCTTAAAATCGTTTTCAAAATCAAGGATATTCTGAATGGTTGCCCCACGAAAAGAGTAAATACTTTGAGCATCATCGCCCACTACACAAATATTTCTGGTACTACCTTCAAAATGGACCAATTTCCTAATAATAGCATATTGCAGGTGGTTAGTATCCTGAAACTCATCTACCATTACATATTTGAATTTTTTCCTGTATTTATCTAAGATATTATCCGGATTACGTTGCAGTAATTCATAGAGACGATATAGAAGATCATCAAAATCCATGGCACCAGCTCTTTTGCAACGCTCTGTATATTTTCTGTAGAGCGTGGCAATCATAGGTCTGCCGGCAGCTTTATCTTGATTTAAAAACTCGGCGTTAGTTTCATACATGGTTGGGGTTACCAAGGCACTTTTAGCGGCGGAGATACGATTTCTCAGTTGATTCACCTGATAAGTTTCCTTATCGAGATTTAATTCTTTGATCAGGGCAGAAAGCACATTTTTCGAATCCTCTGTGTCATAGATTGTAAAACTGGTAGGATAACCAATATGGTGAGCCTCCATCCTAAGGATTCTTGAAAAAAGGGAATGGAAAGTTCCCGCCCAGATACCATTGGCGCTGGCACCAACGACCGAATGAATTCTTTCCTGCATTTCCTTCGCCGCCTTATTGGTAAAGGTAAGGCTTAAAATATGGTCTGCTGAAATACCGGATTGAAGGATATGAGCAATTCGATAAGTTAACACCCTCGTTTTCCCGGAGCCAGGTCCTGCAATCACTAAAACGGGTCCATTGAGGGTCGTAACCGCATCTTTCTGCACCGTATTTAGTGAATTTAAATAATTTTGATTTGACATTTACTTTTTATACTTCTTTTTGCAGCTGATTATTTTCAAGGGCTTCCCAGTATTCTACAGCTCTTCTTGTATGGGGAATGCAGATGGATCCTCCCACCAGATTGGCGATGGAAAAAACTTCGAAGAGTTCCTCTTTAGTTACGCCCAGTTCATAACAAGTACCCAGGTGATACTTTATGCAATCGTCACAACGAAGAACCATTGAGGAAATTAATCCCAGTAATTCCTTTGTTTTTACGTCTAAGGCTCCCGCCTGATACGCTTGATTATCGAGGCTCCAAAAACGTTTAATAACCTTATTATCAACCGATAATATTTTATCGTTCATTAACGACCTATAATCGTTAAAATCATCAACTACAGACATTTTTTATTTATTTAGGGTGTAAATATAAATGAATAAGGGTTCAATTATCGGGTAATTCTTCCAACTAAATAATTATTTGCTTGTTAGAAAAATCAAAACAAGATGAAAATAAAGAAAAAGCAATGGGAATTAATTCTGCCCGTAAAATTAGAGGAACTTTGGGATTTCTTCTCTGTTCCCGATAATTTAAATAAAATGACGCCTGAAAATGCGGGATTCAGAATGATTTCGTCATTAAATGGACAAAAAATATTTCCAGGGATGTTGATAGAACATGAGGTCCGCCCCATTTTAGGCATTCCTTTGTATTGGGTTACTGAAATTATTCATGTTGAGAAACCTCATACATTTATTGACATACAATTAATAGGTCCCTATGCCCTTTGGCACCATCAACATACATTTATAGCCCATGAAAAGGGTGTTTTGATGACTGATATCCTCCATTATCGGGTTGGACTAGGTTTATTGGGCACTTTAGCAAATGGTCTTTTTGTAGAAAAAAAGATAGCAGAGATATTCGATTTCCGGCGAGATGCCGCGGTAAAGCTATTTGGAAAGGTCTGAAATGGACAATTTTTATAGCAGAACATTAATTTATTGTATTTTAGATGAAAATTCTACCAAAATGATGCGACCATTTCTTTTTTTTCTGCTGTATGTAGGTTTGTTACACCCTGTTTCAGGACAGAAAAAACAATTAGAACACAGCGATTTTGCCCATTGGAAAACATTGGGTAATACAGTTATTTCTGCCGACGGAAAATGGATTTCCTATAATTTAACGCCAGGAGAAGGAGATGAAACCTTGATTATTCACCAAGCGGAGAGTGGTGAAAATTTCGTTTTCCCCAGAGGTTCCCGCGCTTCTTTTACGGCGAACAATTCCCATGCTGCTTTCTTAGTCAAAGTACCAAAATTAACCCTTGATTCTTTACGTCGTAAGAAAGTTAAATCTGAAGATTTGCCTAAAGATACGCTCTTCCTTTTTCAAACGGCCACTGGAAACGTAACAAAAATACCTAAAGTAAGAAGATTTGCTGTGCCAGAAAAATGGAGTGGATGGATTGTCTATCATAAGGAAGTTGAAAAATCAGAGGGGAAGAAAAAGAAGGAAAGTATTCAAACAGGTACGCAATTTGTCATTCAATCTACCACTGATACTTTTTCTTTTACCATGCCATTCACCAAAACTTTTCAGGTAGCTGAAGAAGTGCCTGGTTTGGTTTTACATGCAACGGGGGATGATGAAAATAACCTTCCCGGCATTTATTTCTTCGACGGACTCACCAGGAAATTAAGACCTGTGTATAGAGGAAAAGGAGAATTTGATAATTTAGCTATTGATCGCAAAGCAAAACAAATTGCCTTTGTTTTGGATACGGGAAGTGTTAAGATAGATCCAAGACCTATGTCTTTGTATTTTGCTTCCTTACAAATGAGTGATTCGGCCAAAGTTATTTGTAAACCAAATGATGGCTTTTTACCACAGAATTATGCGGTAAGTGTCCATGAAAAATTAAGATTCTCCCGTGATGGATCTAAATTGTTCTTTGGCATGGCGCCGCCACTTCCTCAAAAAGATACGAATTTACTGGAAGAAGAGATTGTTCAAGTAGAAGTTTGGGGAACGGAAGACCCTTATATTTATCCGATGCAGAAAGTGCGTTTAGATCAGGAAAGAAAAAATGCGTTTTTAGCCGTTTATCTTCCTTCTTTAGGTAAAAAAAACATCCTCGCAACCAATGACATCCCAGAAGTAAAAACCAATATTACCGCTAATTCCGATGTAGTGATTGGCTATACAGAAGATCCATATTTGAAGAAATTTACCTGGGAAGGAGGGCCTGTCGGAAAAGATTTATATGCCATTTCGACCCTCACTGGAAAAGCTACCCTCATTGAAAAAGAGGTCCGCACAACGCCTCAACTTTCTCCCGCCGGTAAATATATTTACTGGTTCGATAGTCCCGATTCTACCTGGCGGGCCTACGAAACTGCTACTGGAAAAAAATATGACCTGTCAGGAAAAAATAAAAATTTATACTTTGATGAACTTAATGATTCTCCCGATTTTCCTTCTCCTTACGGTATAGCCGGATGGACTACTAATGACGATTTTGTCCTTCTTTACGATCGTTACGATTGCTGGAAAGTAGATCCAAAAGGAGCTATTTCACCAAATAATCTAACCTCGGGCAGGAAATTGGTTACAACACACAGATTAATCCGTTTAGATGCTGACGAAATTGCCATAGACGAAATTAAGCCCTTTCTTTTTCATTTTCATAAAGACGGAAGTCATGAAGAAGGCTATCTATGGTTCAATTTGCACACAGGAAGTAAAAATATAGTTCAGGAAGGGCCTTTTAAATACACGCAGCAAGTTAAAAAAGCAGCAAAAGCGGAAAAATGGCTTTTCACAAAAGAAGATTTCAATACTTTTCCAAATCTGATACTTAGCCCGGACTTAAAAACTACAAAAGTTATTTCTAATGCCAATCCTCAACAAGCTGACTATAAGTGGGGAAGTATGGAGTTGGTTCAATGGACTTCCCTCGATGGTACCCTTTTAAACGGATTGTTAGCAAAACCCGACAACTTCGATCCTACTAAAAAGTATCCGATGATTGTTAACTTTTATGAGCGCAGCTCCGATGCATTATACGAGCACAAACTTCCCGTTGCCGGAAGAAGTCAGATTAATTATACGTTTTATACCAGTAGAGGTTACCTCGTTTTCAATCCTGATATACCTTATAAAATAGGCTATCCTGGGGAGAGTGCGCTTCAAGCTGTAGTATCCGGAACCACTGCATTGATAGATAAAGGATTTGTCGATAAAAATAATATCGGCATACAGGGTCATAGCTGGGGAGGTTACCAAATAGCCTATATATTAACCCGTACGAATCTTTTTAAATGTGCCGAATCGGGTGCACCAGTGGTTAATATGTTTTCTGCTTACGGGGGAATCCGCTGGGAGTCGGGAATGAGTAGAATGTTCCAATACGAGCATACGCAATCGAGAATTGGCGGAACATTATGGGAAAAACCGATGCAATTTTTTGAAAATTCACCGCTGTTCTTCTTAGATAGAATAAATACACCTGTTCTTATATTACACAATGACGCAGATGGTGCCGTTCCATGGTATCAAGGCATTGAATTTTATATGGGCATGCGTCGCCTCGGTAAGCCTGCCTGGATGTTGAACTATAATGGTGAACCTCACTGGCCTGTAAAACTGGAAAATCGTAAAGATTTTCAAATAAGGATGCAACAGTTTTTTGATCATTATCTACTGGATAAACCACTACCTCAATGGATGGCAAAAGGCGTTCCCGCCATAGAAAAAGGAATAAATAAAGGATATTAAATTCTATGCATAAAAAACACCGGCACAAGTATGCAAAACCAACCTTGTGCTGGTGTTTTTATTGTTATGAATAATAATAGCACTTAATATTACGTTAGAACGAAGCTATCGATACAATTTTTCAAACAACTGATTTTAAGAATATTCAAAATACATTTTTATTATATATCAATAATTCAACATACATATAATATTATTTACCAACGTTTTGAATTTAAAACTAATTTTTCAAAGAAAAAAATACATTAAAAATACTTTGAATATATTTCCATAAATCCTATGATTTTTCGCATCTTATGTTTTTCTTTGTTCTAGGAAAATAAATCAAATATTTTGTTAAATTTTAAAAGTTTGATAATCAATATTTTGTTCTATTCCTTGTTTGATTACCTCTATTATGACACTTGGAGAACACTATGGAAAACACACTAAACAAACGTTCGCTGTCAAAGGCGACTAAACTGCTTGAGGTATTATACCTCCCTGAGAGCAGAAAACTTATCAAAATAATGGAAACTCACGAATCCATTGAAAGTATTGACTTATTAATTCAAACGGGATGGCAAGAAGAAAAGCTATCTAAACATTTGAATTTACTACGGCAAGTAGAAGCAATTTACATGACTTTCCTTAGCGAAGGAAAGGCCAGCTATGAACTGAATCATGAGAAAATATTAATTGTTTGCAAAACAGCTAAAGTACTCAGCAAAGCCGTTGTGCGTAATGTAGTACTCTAATCTTTTTTATTCCCGCAGCTTGCCATCCATCGGAAAATCATATTTCCTGAAAGCAAGCTGCGGTTATATCGGGTGTACAACCGATACCTATCTCCTCCCCTACAATGACCTCTTTTTCTGCCGTATAATAAATACCCCCGTTTATTGGGTCTTCACTTAACATAAACGGACTATCCATATCGAAATTTACCACTGCTTCGTGGGCCAGGGCAAAATGCGCCAATGCGGTAATGCCCAATCTACTCTCTGAAAAACAACCTACCTGACATTTCATTCCTGCTGTTTGGGCAAAAAGGGCGGACAGTTGTGCTGAACGTATGCCCCCTGCCTTTGATATTTTTATGTTAAAGCCGCTGCAAGCATTTTCACGAATAAGCGTCAGCGCGTCGGAGGGATCAAACAAACTTTCATCTGCCATTATAGGTATGGGACTGTGTTTATGCAGAAAAGCCATAGTTTCAAAATCTCTTGCCTGAACGGGTTGTTCGCAATATTCAACATTATAAGGGATAATGTCAGACAGTACCTTCAAAGCGGTAGAAGAATCCCAACCTTGATTTGCGTCTATGCGAAGAGGAATTGCCTCACCTACAGCTTCTCTGACCAATTTAACCCTTTTCACATCGTCTTTAAACTGCGTTCCCAGTTTTATTTTTATGGCTGGAAAAGCCTCATCAACATATTTCCTTGCCTCCAATGCCATATTTTCCGGACTATCAATGCCCACAGTCATGTCAGTAAACATCTTTTTTGTATTATTACCGCCCAGATAGGCGTAGAGTGGCAATCCTGCAATTTGTGCTGACAAATCATAAAATGCCATATCAAAAGCACTTTTAATCCCATTTTGCCCGACTACCATTTTGCTTAAAGCCTTTTGCCAAGTCAATATATCCCAGGGATTAATACCAAGAAGTACCGGAGCTATTTGTTGAGCGTAAAATAAACAGGACGCCTGCGTTTCATTATGTATTTTCTCATAAGGACTAATTTCACCATAGCCCAGAAAGCCAGAGTGTGTTTCCATGACAATAAGCACATTTTTAGCCACCGTTATCGTTTCAAGAGAAATAACGAATGGATATTTTAAAGGAATATCCATTTTAAAAATGCGGATATGCTTAATACTATGGTTCATAAAAGAAACTTTGAAGATTATTTTGAAAATTTAGTTCAAGGTATGTTAAAACCTACAATAAATCCATTTCAAATTTTGTTAAATTTACATTCTCAAAATTAAAAAAAAATCTATGTCAGTTAGGGTGGAAGGTCTCACCAAAATATATGGGGAAC
This sequence comes from Bacteroidota bacterium, assembly GCA_014190515.1. GTDB lineage: Bacteria > Bacteroidota > Bacteroidia > Chitinophagales > Saprospiraceae > BJGN01. Next base: position 7,356 of record BJGN01000053.1, on the reverse strand, counting down.
AAAAAGCCATCGACAAGCTCAGTTTTCAAGTTGAAAAAGGTCAAATTCTCGGCTTCTTAGGTCCAAATGGTGCCGGAAAAAGTACTACCATGAAAATACTGACGGGCTACTTACCGCCAACCGAAGGCTCAGTAGAAATTGGTGGTTTTGATGTACAGGAAAATCCTAAAGAAATAAGAAGATTGATTGGCTACCTGCCAGAAAATAATCCTTTGTATGGCGATTTATATATTAAGGAATATCTGCACTTTGTAGCCGGCTTTTATCCTATTAAAAATCCCTCCGCCAGAGTGTCAGAGGTTATTGATCTTATTGGACTTACCCCTGAAAAACATAAAAAAATAGGCGCCTTGTCCAAAGGTTATAAACAAAGGGTTGGACTGGCTCAAGCCATTATTCACGATCCTCAGGTATTGATACTGGATGAACCGACGACGGGCCTGGACCCCAATCAATTAGTGGATATCCGATCTCTGATAAAAGCTTTAGGCAAGGAAAAAACTTTGATTTTTTCTACCCACATCATGCAGGAGGTTACTGCTTTATGCGACCGTGTTCTCATTATAAAGGACGGTAAAATGCAGGCAAATGATACCTTACAAAATTTACAATCTACCTTTCAAGGAGAATGGGTTACTACGGTAACGTTCCAGGGTCCCTTTACCTTAGAACATTTTAAAAAAATAAAGGACGTTCAGCGTATTCGTCAAATACATCCTGATGTTATTCAGGTGATTACCTTGCCAGGCATTGATGTAAGACCCTTAATATTTAAGCAAGCTGTTAAAGACGACAATATCATCATTGGTATGCAACAAGACCGACGCAGTGTAGAGGAAATATTTCAAAAACTAACAGGATCTGACATTCAATGAAAAAAATAATCCTTTTTCTGGCTCTTTGTTTTGCTTATACTTTTTCTTTTGGCCAACGCGCGCTAAATCAGGAGTTAAAGTTAGTGGACGGGCTATACCTGAATATTGATGAGTTCAAAAAAGATGCTCCGTCCCGCTTATGGAAAGAGTATGAGGTTATCTGGACGTATAACACGAAGCTTAAATGTTACCAGGTTGAAAATATATATAAAAAAGGTCATCCTGAGTCAGGCATTCAAGACTCTGTCTGGGGATTTACAATAAAAGGCATTCCACACATTAGAATTTCTCCGGACAGCTCTGGCAGGCCCTTAACCTTGTTTGCGGAACTCACAGTAAGAGGACTGATAAATATTTTTTCTTACGAAAAGGAGAATCAGGAATTATTTCCCATGAAAGCATATAATCCATTAACTGGGACGGTATTTAGAAAGGGCGTTGTAAAAAGAAATATCACGACCATGGAAAAGCGGATTTTCCATTTGAAAGACGACCTCATTATACCTTACGACAAGGATATTCTTGAGCAATGGATGGAAAAAGACAAAGAGATTTTACGTGCGCTCCGTTTCGCTTCGGAGGAAGAATATGAAGAAAAATTGACTCGCGCGCTTATTGTCTTCAATGGCCGTTACCCTTTTATCATTCAAAAATAATATGTAAATTCATGTGGGTTATTTATAAGAAGGAATTAACAACATTTTTCAATAATCTAACAGGCTATTTGGTTTTGGGCGTGTTTTTAACCGTTATGGGATTATTTTTATTTGTATTCCCGGAAACCAGTTTACTGGAATCAAATTTTGCCTCTTTAGAGCCATTTTTCGAGATGGCGCCCTCCTTATTTTTATTTTTGGTACCAGCCATAACCATGAGATTATTAGCTGAAGAAAGACAACTGGGAACGCTTGCCCTTTTACTAACTAAACCGATAGATGAAATGAGCTTAGTTATCGGGAAGTTTCTAGCTGCGGTATCGCTACTTTTCCTCGCATTGGTTCCTACCCTATTTTACTATATAACCCTGTATTTTCTGGGTTCACCCGTTGGAAATCTGGACACCGGAGCCATCATGGGCTCCTATTTAGGCCTTTTGCTTCTTGGCAGTGCGTTTGCATCCATTGGCATGTTAGCCTCTTCGCTTACAGAAAGCCAAATAGTTGCTTTTGTGTTAGCGGTAACGGGTTGTTTTTTATTCTTTTACGGTTTTTATTTCCTATCAGGGCTTCCTGTTTTTTTTGGAAAATGGGACGCGTTAGTGCAACAATTTGGTATGGACTACCATTACCATGCCCTCAGCAAAGGAGCGCCTGATACCCGCGACCTTATTTATTTTCTGTCAGTGATTGCTATATTTTTATTAATCACCCGATTTGTTTTGCAATACCGCATTCGTTCTTAAGCCAACTCCATCATGCGTTATAAACAAGCTTTAATCAATCTTTCCCTCGCTATAGGCATTATTATACTGTTGAATGTGTTAATGCACTCCCGCATTGGAAATTTCCCTCTTTACACCCGCTTTGATCTTACTGAAGACCAGCGGTTTACCTTAACTCCGGCTACAACATCGTTACTTCGCAATCTGGACGAGGTTGTTTTTGTCAAAGTATTGTTACAAGGCGACTTTCCTGCAGGTTATAAGCGTTTACAAGAATCGGTGGAAGATATGCTTCTTGATTTTCAGAGTGAAAATGCCCTTATAACCTATCAATATGAAGATCCTTTAGCGGGAAATACAGAGCAGGTAAATACAAGAAAAAAGCAACTCGCTGAACTCGGCGTACTCCCTGTGAGCCTAAATGTCAGGGAAAATGGGGAGAGAAGTCAAAAACTCACCTACCCTTATGCCATTTTTTATTACAAAGGGCGGAGTATTCCTGTTAATTTTCTGGAAAATCAAATTCCCGGCGTTCCCCCTGATGTTATTCTAAATAAGGCAGTTACACTGTTGGAATATAAGTTTATTCATGCCATTCAACAGTTAAAGCAAAGTACGAAACCAACCATACTTTTTCTGGACGGCCATGGAGAAAGTTTACCCGCCGAAACCGCAGATTTAGAAAATAGCCTGAGGGAAACATTTAATACCGGACGTATTGTTCTCGATAGTGTGGTCGCCATTGACAGCACAGTAAAAACCTTAATCATTTCTTCCCCCAAAACGACATTTTCAGATAAGGATAAATTTAAAATTGACCAATATGTCATGCAGGGTGGCCGCATATTATTTCTCGTCGATAAAATAGCTATTCATTTAGATAGCTTGCGTCGGGGAGAATATTTGCCCAATGAAAGGATTCTGAATATAGATGATTTGCTATTCAAATATGGTGTGCGATTACAGCCTAATTTATTGCTGGATATGCAAAGTAGCGTGATACCTTTAGCTACAGGGCAGGTTGGAAATGCCCCTCAATTCGAATATTTCAGGTATCCCTATCATTTGGTGGTTATACCCAATAGTAATCACCCGGCCGTAAAAAACATAGGTCCCATCAACATGCAGTTTGCCGGAGGCATTGATACGGTAGCAACCAAATATCGAGTAAAAAAGACCGTTTTACTTCAAACTTCTGCTGAAAGTAGGTATCAATTCCTTCCTTTACGCATGAACTTTGACTTTATGAGATATCCTTTAGATGAAAAGTTATTCAATAAAGGTCCGCAATCGGTAGCCTTATTATTGGAGGGAACATTTTCATCTCTATTTGAAAATAGATTGTCAGCCAATATGCTTTCTTCCCTTCAAAATCAAGGTAGTCCTTTTGTAGGAAAATCGCCTGAGACCAAAATAATGGTTATTTCTGATGCTGATTTAATTCGGAATAGAATAGATAAACAGACTGGAAAAATAATACCGGCCGGTTATAATGAATTCGAAAAATACACCTTTTCCAACAAAGATTTTTTACTGAATGCGTTAGAATATTTGTCTGATGATGAGGGTATTATAGCAGCAAGGGGTAAGGATATAAAACTCCGATTATTAAATACCACAAAAATTAAGGAGGAAAAGATAAAGTGGCAAATCATTAATCTTTTGCTACCTTTAGTTCTTATAACGCTGGGTGGTTTACTCTTTCATTTTATCCGTCAACGCCGTTACCAATAACAAGAAAAACCAATGCGTCGAGAAACGTTTATTTTAATGTTTGTTTTCGTCCTCTTAGGCGCTGGATTCATCTTCCTTCAACTAAAAAATAAACCGTTGGTTGATCCCGACAGAACGTTCCATATAGAAGACAAGCAGCGCGTCCATGAGGTATTTATAACCCACAGAGATGGGGAGCAGGTGAAACTAAGTAGAAAAGGAAACTTCTGGTTGCTAAATGATCGTTTTCCTGTCAATCCCAATGTTATGGAAAATGTATTGGATGCTATAGCCCGCATACAAATAAAATATGTTCCTCCAAAAGCTGCCGTTCCGGCTATCATAAATGATTTAGCAAAAAATGGAATACGCGTCGAGATATTTGACCGGAATCATGAAAAGATAATGGGTTACTACGTTGGTGGTAGTACGGTTGATGAACGGGGAACACATATCATCAGAGAAAACAGCGATTTGCCTATGATCGGAGAATTAGCTGGTTGGGAAGGTAATTTACGCTTCCGTTTCAGGATGAGAGGTAATGAATGGCGAGATAAAACGATTTTTCAGTATAAAGTAAATGAATTGAAGAGTGTTCAAATGATTTACCCAAAACAACAGCTTGCTTCCTTTACCCTTACTCAGCTTAACGGATCTTATAAATTGGAATCTTCATCAACCCCTAAAAAAGTAGTTGAAATACCGAGCTCGAAGGGCATGGCGTATTTATCAGGCTTTGAAAAATTAGGAGCAGAGGCTTTTGAAACAGGAAATCCTTACAGAGATTCAATTGAAAATTCCCTACCATTTGTAACCATTAAACTACAAGAAAAAAAGGGAACCCAGAGAACCTTGAAAGTTTGGCCCATTTATCCGCTACAATCGTCTGATGAAGGCGTCGTTTTCAGGAATGACAACGGCACTGTTGAACGCTACTTCGCGGGAGAGGAAAACGGAGAATTTTATTTAATTCAAGATCGCGTTTTCAGGAAAATATTTAGGGGATTTGATTTTTTTACTCAACAATGACAGCTAATTTTTTTTTCACCTTTTTCTTAACTTTTTAATTCCAAAAAAGTTACTTATAACCTAATGATGCGTTTAAAAGAAAACAGAAAAAGAGAAAGATAATGATGCAAGCCAGTTCAGCAAAGGATAGATTGCAATTTATAGATGCCATCAGGGCTTATGCCATATTGATGATGCTTCAAGGACATTTTGTAGATACCATGCTTGCTTATCGTTTCAGAGATCTAGAAAACACATTATATTCCACCTGGTTCTTCATGCGAGGTATGACGGCACCTATCTTTTTCACCGTTACTGGTCTTGTTTTTACTTTTTTGCTACTTCGCGATGGAAGACCAATAAAAGAAAATGAAAGAATTAGAAAGGGTATTCGCCGTGGATTTTTCCTGATATTCCTGGGTTACCTCTTAAAAGTAAATTTCCCTGCTTTCTTAATAGGTTGGTTTTATAAAAGTTATCCTGCTTTAGACGTTTTACACAATATCGGATTTGCACTATTAGCTCTTATAGGATTATATTGCCTCCATTTAGTAAGTAAAATTTCCTTGCCTCTACTCTATTTCGGTGGTGGCATTTTCATATTTTTAATAAATCCAACCTGGATCGCTTATGAATGGGACTTTTTACCCATTGTATTAAGGAACTATTTTGATGCTGACAACGGGTCTATTTTCTTACCCGTACCTTGGCTTGGCTTTACTCTGTTAGGTGCAGGTTTGGGTTGGCATTTATTTCACAAAACGTATTTATACAGAACATGGTATTGGCCAGCTATTTTATTGATATCAGGTCTTACCATACATTTTTTCTCCACTAAGGGATTACTTTTGCTAAATCAATGGACAGGTTGGGAAAATTTCTTACAATTAGCTTACGATAACGTATTATTCTGGCGATTTGGGCATGTGCTAATCATTATTTCCCTATTTATCTTCCTGGAAAAAATCATCACATTCCCTCCGTTGATGTTAAAAATAGGTTCGGAAACTTTGACTATATATGCCACCCATTACGTCGTACTTTATGGTACCTGGTTGGGTATTGGCATTAAAACATTTGGGCAGTTCACCTGGCACCCTGTTCCTGTTATCATTGGAGCTATTCTTTTTGTATTGGCAGCCATTATATATATCAAATATATTGAAGAGATAAGAACAAAATTAGCGTTACATCTCCCAGGGAGATTGAGATACCTTAGACGCTATATATATATTATGGGTAAACGTCTATTTAAACAAGTGATCGATCAGTTCAGGCAGTGGATTAATCTCTTATCGACCAATGCAGGCATTTGGTAAAATAGCAAAGTTTGTTTCGACGAAATCTTGTATTTTTAAATGAAAAGTTTCTATTTTTCATTTCAGATGGGTATATTAGTCGAAACAATACCTACACTAAATGAATCGCACCTTCCTCTTTATTATTATTTCCCTATTTTTATCTACCCATTTATTATTTTCGCAATCTGCCAACCTCACAAAGCCAAGTGCACAACAACTTGCTTGGCATGAGATGCAATATTATATGTTCATCCATTTTGGCGTTAACTCATTTACTAATCTGGAATGGGGCGAAGGGGCAGAAAATCCAAAAATATTTAACCCTCAAAATTTAGATTGCAGACAATGGGCCAGAATAGCGAAAAAGGCAGGTATGAAAGCTATCATTTTAACCGTTAAACACCACGATGGTTTTTGCCTTTGGCCTTCAGCATACACGGAACATGATGTAGCTAACAGTAGCTGGAAAAATGGAAAAGGAGATGTTTTAAAGGAACTTTCAGAAGCATGCAAAGAATATGGTATTAAACTGGGCTTTTATATCTCACCCTGGGACAGAAATAATCCTATTTACGGAAAAGATGATCAGGCGTATAATACCTATTTTAATAACCAGTTAAAAGAAATTTTAACTCAATATGGCCCTATTTTCGAAGTTTGGTTTGATGGCGCCAACGGAGATCGTGAAAATCCTGAAAAATACCAGGCATATAATTGGACCTTATTTAACGAAACTATTCGTTCCCTGCAACCCGATGCACTGGTTTTTGGAGCAGGTTATGCAGATATAAGATGGGTTGGTAACGAAAGGGGGGTAGCTTCAGAGACAAACTGGTGCACTTTTGACTCAAAACAAAGAAACCCAAGTGAGGATGCACCTATTCCTCTCCTTCAGGCGGGCATTAAAAACGGAGATTTATGGTGGCCCGCTGAGACCGATGTGTCCATTAGACCAGGTTGGTTTTATCATCCGGAAGAAGATACAAAAGTCAAATCTGTAGATCAATTGGAAAAAATTTATTTTGAGTCCGTGGGCCGGAATACAAATTTGCTGCTGAATATCCTAATCGAAAGAGAG
>BJGN01000052.1 GCA_014190515.1 Bacteroidota bacterium | reverse complement strand
TAAAAAAGAACAACTATCGTGGGTATTAACGTGACAGATGACAGAACCAGAATAATGACAGGTAAAACCATTTGAAAAGATGAGAAATTTAAGATGAACCAAATATAATAATTATTTAGAGATTTCAGCTCGATTTTAATATGTCCAAATTTTTAAAAGTGGACATAATACGCTTGAAAAATGGCTTTCTGGTTATAAAATTGCTTATATTTGTAAATCTATTATTGACAATTTTCTAAATGAAGATATTTAACTGGGAGTAATTTTGAAGGAGGGAGACATTTTGTCTTACCTCCTTTTTTGTTTTCTAATATCTATAAATCTTGTTTGACCTGCTAGATTCCTTTTTCAATTATTTACAGAATTTTATTTGTCCTGATTTTAAAAAATGGACATATTAGTTCTTTAGAATCAATTTTACTGCCTAAAATTGACTATTTTTAACTCATCAATTAAGAAAAAATTAAATTTAAAGATATTTAACTGGGAGTAATTTTGAAGGAGGGAGACATTTTGTCTTACCTCCTTTTTTGTTTCTCCAATAAGCGTAAATGAGATTTCAATCGATGGGTAACAAATTGACCCACTTGTTTACCTTGCCATATTCCCTGTTCTATGGCATCACGAAAATGAATGCCTCCATACAGTCTTGACATGGATGCCTCCATAGCGGCTTCAGAGAAAGAGGAAAAGGATCGTACAGGTAGTCCGAATTCAACTTCTACATCGTCATCAAAAGAAAAGGAATCTCCAAAAATTTTAATTAAAATAATGGAGGCCGCAGATGATGCAACACTGTGACCCGACAGATATTCGGGGAATGGAGGCGTCTGTAGAATAGGTTTCCATGATTTATCTATGAATTCTCGAATGGTTGTTTCTGGCCGAACCCGATGACTCCTATATTTTTCATCCCAACAAGCTATAAACGCATCATGTAAGGTCATGGCAACTAAGCTATGAATTAGGGCGGTTTCTTCTATTGATCGTTTTTCTTTTTTACAGGCAATACCCGTTATGCCGATCCAATGTCCACCTGGGGATATTTTTTTAGTACCAAATTCAACATGACCAATCTGGGAAATATGATATGGATTACAGTCCCAAAAATTAGCTATGGCTTCTTTTTCTTTATCTTTTGAACGCACTATGTCATAAACTTCCTTTAAAAGTAAATAAAAAGGAGCATTTTTATCCACATTAAAGGGAACAGGAGGTGGGGGTATAAATTGATTGGCAGAATCAAGGACAAGGGTTGAAATGGTATTCCAGTGCGGTTCAACAGGTGGCATGAATGCTGGTCCGGTAGGTTGCCAAAATCCCGAACCTCGCTTTGGGGTGTACCGTTTTAGATTGTTTAATTGAAGGAATCCATCTTTCATCGCCATTGAAACAACCTTGCCAACAATTTGGTCAATAACCAGTAAGATTGGCTTAGGCAGGGATTTTGATAAAGAATCAATTTTTGGTGAAAGAGTTCCCCCTGACGGCAGCAACGCAGCAGCTGTTTTCCACATACCTAAAATAGTCCCGTTTATTACCTCTTTCTCTTTGGCCAGACCTTTTGGAAATGAATTTGTGGACCTACTAATTTTACCAATAGTATGAAATTGGTCTGGACTCAAGGCAACAACTACTTCATAAGAGGTCATGGTCGTATAGGCGTAATAACGTGACGCAGCAACTGGGGAGGTCACATCATTTACCATTATATCGGTAATATTTTTTAGGGCGGAAACATATACATCTGCCTTATCTGGATTATTTGCGCTTGAATATGGAAAGAAGCTAAGAAAAAGAAAGGATAAATAAAGCCACTTCATATTTCTATTTAATTTGAGGTTTTTAGAATCAATGGGGATTGGTTGTTAATACCAACAAGGACTACTTTGGATTTATTTAATCCTTGAATCGATTTTAAACTTCTGACGGCTCCTTTTATACTTAAGCCCGATGTTAATTGTGGAAGGTAAGTGAAAGAAGCGTTTTTTCCTGAACCTTTTAATAAAACCCCATAATTAGCGTCTGTTTTTCCAATTCTTATTCGGGTGTATTCTACATTCCCGGCCAGTAGAATATCTAACGCTCCGTCCCCATCAAAATCATCCGTTAAAATGGCATGAACAGGAGAAAAGTTAGCTTCAGCAGGTAAACTTCTTGGAACGAATCGCCCATTTACATTTTCCAGCCAGATAGTTTCTAAGGTATTGACCTCTAATTTGGGACTATTTGACAATTGGTCTGGGGTGAAAATATTTTGTATGGTAGCATTAGCATAAGAATCATAAGTGACAAACTTTTTTCTCAAACCTACCATTTGATCTGTCATTTCGTCTCTGGTTGAAAAGGGATAGGAAATTCCATCCATATAATAACATAGGACAGGATCAATATATCCGTTTTTATCAAAATCGTCATAATATAGCTCAATGGGTTCTTTTTCAGACGCTTTGCATGGGGCATTTAATCCCCAATTGCCCGCAATCAGGTCTTTGTCTCCGTCCCCATCCAGGTCAGCCGAGTGTAATACGTTCCACCATCCTTTTAATGGGCCGGATAAAACCTCGTTTGAAATATCTTGACATTCCCCATTTTTAAAGGAAAAATATTGGATAGAGGTCCATTCACCGCAAACAACTAATTCCGACTGCCCGTCCTTATCGATATCCATAGCCAAAGCATGGGTAATCATGCCCAGTTGTTTACGCCACTTGATGGTGAAAGATCCTTTTCCATCATTTTCTAACCATATACTTTCCGGAGCATAAGGGTATTTGCCTTGTTCTACGCGCGCGCCAACAAATAAATCTAAATCACTGTCGAGATCGAAATCCAGGGGCACAACGACGGAGCCAGAAAATGATACATCAGGAAGGGTTCCCGCCGGAGATGCAAAAAATAGACCGCCCTGATTTAAATACAGGCGATCCTTTAAAGGTAATCCTGAATCAGGTTCTCCATAACCCCCTGATACAACATAGAGATCAAGATCTTTATCTCCATCAGCATCAAAGAAAGCAGCGTAAGTGTCTTCGTAGCCTGCATCAGCTAGTAAAGCAGGTTGATTCGTTGGAATGAACTGACCATTTTTCAACTGTAGAAAAATATTTCCAGCCTGCCCTTCCGGTCCACAAATATAAAAATCGTCTAAACCGTCACCATTTATATCGCCAACAGCGGTTTCCGGACCATGATAGGATATCATGTTGGGTATGAGTGGCTGTACTTTGAAATCATTAACCATCAACTCTTTATGTTTGTAGTTCAGGGTGTCAGGAATGGCAATGAATATAGAAGTTGTTTTGGTCAGATTCCCTTTTTGTGGTTGGGTAGTGATGGAATCAGTAAAAAAATAGGTTTTATTTATTTGTACATTTTCTTTCAGATAACTTAAATTTCCTGAAGGCCAGGTAACCTTTATAGAATCAATTTTCTCACCGGACACTCCAATATGAACGGGGCCTGACATAGAAGACTGAAAGCCGTGAACCGGATTATTTTCGACACTAAAAATACCTTCCGGAGTATATACTTTTACCCTGGCGCCTAACGCGTAGGTGTTTTTACTCTTTGATGAAAGTTTAACGCGAATATATCCTTTAGATTTATTTTGTTCAATGTTATTGTTTTTATAAATGCCAGCTGCAGCATTCATTCTGTTGAAAATAAGATCCAGGTCTCCGTCATTATCTAAATCTGCATAAGCGGCACCGTGAGCATAATCGGCACCAGTTAAACCCCAATCTACCGTCCGATCTTTGAAGAAAAACCCTCCCTCATTCTCGAATATAAAATTTTGGAGAGGGGTAGATTTGATAGATTGAAGTAAGCCAAACATTTTATCATCGGTATTACCTTGAAGATGTTTTAGTCGTTCATTCGCGTAGAATTTTATAAAATCGCGATTAATCATATCTCTGCCGTAACCATTTGTCACGAAAAGATCCTTTTTTCCATCATTATTGTAATCGGCAAAGAGAGCAGACCAGCTCCAGTCCGTATTTGAAATGCCAGCTATTTGTCCAATTTCACTAAATGTACCATTGCCGTTATTTAAATGAAGCATATTTCGCATCAGTTGATGATGGAATCCATTATCAACGGTGTTGTTATAAACTTCAAAATTATCGGGCGCATAGAGTAGTTTTTGTCTTTTATTGTCTTTTGGAAGCATATCAAGAGTGAAAATATCTTGCCAGCCATCATTATTGATATCTGCAATATCTAGTCCCATCGAGAAGTTAGAAATATGTGGTATTTGCTCTTTAAGAACTTCTCTGAAAGTTCCATTGTGGTTGTTAAGGTAGAGATAATCCTCCTCAACATAATCATTTGAAATATAGATATCCTGCCAGCCGTCCCCATCAATATCAGAAACGTTAAGGCCCAGCCCATACCCTAATGGGTTCGATTTAATACCCGCTTGTTGGGTAATATTATGAAAAATACCATTGCGATTTTCATAAAGCCGATCGCCGGCATCGGGATCTATCTGATTTTTCAAAAAAGCGGCATCAAAATTTCGAAATTGCTTAATGTTATGATTCAGAATATAGGCATCGAGGTCACCATCCTTATCCATGTCAAAAAAGGCAGCCATAGTGGTATGTCCAGGGTCGGCAAGTCCCACTTCACCAGCCATTTCAGTGAAGGTTAAGTTCTTATTGTTGATGTATAAAAAATTTTTTCTTTTTTCCGGAGGTAAATTCCCTGATTGACAAAGATAAATATCAAGCCAGCCATCCCCATTGACATCAGCTACAGATACCCCGGTGGCCCAACCTATATTGGGAAGAATACCAGCTTTCTTTGTGATATCTTCAAATTGGAAATTTCCTTTATTCAGATATAATTTATGTTGGTTGATATTGGAGCTGAAAAAAATATCGATAAGCCCATCCTTATTAAAATCACCAACGCCAACGCCACCACCATTATAGAAATATTCGTAAGTAATAATATTCAACGCGGGTGTTTCAGGAAGGGTGTTTTCGAAAGTAATGCCCGTCGAAGAAGATGGCATTGCCTGAAATAAAGATTGGGCAATTGTTTTCTGGTTAATCAAAAATGAAAAACTCAGTGAAAGCAAAAGGGATAAAAATATTGAAAATCGTTTCATAGATATGCTAGACTTGATTATCAAAATCTAAAAATAGAACTTTTTAATGAACCCTTCCTCATATTTTAATTGGTATATTGGGGAAGTGTTATCGCAAGGCATAAAATGGTACAATGAAAACATTTATTATCACAAGGCCCAAAATGGCATTAGACATGTGACCCCTCCGGAGTCAGGACAAAAACAAACCGACCCCAGAGGGGTCGCATGTATATAAAAGAGGCTATCTTTTCAGACAGCCTCTTCAAAATTAATAGTAAGTATGTAAAAATCAGAGATTAATAAGATAAAAATCCCTGATGAATCATTTATTTACCACCATCCCACCAAACACGGGTAGAGAATTTATCACCACCCATACGGGTTACTGCTGCGGTAAAATTCGCTGGATTTGAGCCAGCTTCATTTTCCCAATAGATTAAACGACGAGGTATAACATTACCGTCAAATGCGTTAGGATCTTTTGTTGGTACAAGCACAGGATAGCCAAGTCTTCTCCAGTTAGCATAAGATTCCATGTCGTTTAAGAACGTAGCTGCCCAAAATTCTTCTCCAATAAGGCGAAGTTTATCTTCAGTGGCAGCAGCTGCAAATTTACGACCTGCGATGTAAGCATCAATTTCAGCAGCAGGGCGTGCAAAAGATGCGTCGAAAGCAGTCCATGCCTGGATAGCTGCTCTGGTACCATTATTGAAATGCGTTTCGGCATTACCAGTAACCCAACCTCTTACTGCAGCTTCAGCAGAAAGCAATTCTGTTTCAGCGTAAGAAATAAGGTAGTATGGGTCTTCCCAATCCATGTACTTTAAGTTTAACATAGAGAACATACGGGTTCCAACTCCAGCTGTTTGAAATTTCGCCTTATTTTCGGCAGAAAGAACATTTAACAGCGTTGAACTGGTATAACCGTTAGGTAAACCAATAGCAGAAGCAGGATTTACATCCCAGGTAGAAGAAACGTCAGGATTTCCTGTTCCACCAGTAACGATCATCAAACGAGGATCGTTATTAGCTTTCATCCAGTTAACAAAAGTTTCACTGACTTTGCAATCTCTTGAATACTTGTAAGTATTCCAGTAACCGTCATTTAAACCATTACGGTTATGACCCTGAGGACCATTCAAATATTTGATGGTACCGTTATCAGCATTTGAAGAGAAGGTTCCAGAAGCGTAAGCTTCAGCAAAAATGGATTTACCCGTATTGGCATCAACTTTCTGCATTCTCATAGCAACACGCATAAGGAGTGCATTGGCAAATTTTTTCCATTTTGCAATATCACCATTATAAACAACGTCCTGGGCACCAAGGCTACCACCTGCAGCGCTTAATTTATCCCTGGCTGCTTTAACATCTTTCACGATAGCAGCATAAACGTCCTTTTGTGATTCGTAAGCAGGAAACCAATTTTCAGGATCCTGCAAACCATAACCAGCCTTAGTGTAAGGAATATCACCGTAAAGATCTGTCATTCTATGAAGATCAAAAGCACGTAAGATAGTAGCTACAGCGTTTAGATTTGCCCTAGTAGCATCAGACTTGGTTTGCTCAATAATATTAGAATAAAGGCGAACAACATCGGTATAATGCCTTTCCATGTAAGCACCGCTATACTGTCCGTTATAGTAGTATTTATCACCACTGAAATAACTGGCGGTAGAAGCTGTGTGCTGAATCATAGTAGCAGCATAGAGCATATTTGCTCTGGTGTTTTCGTACTCACCACCAATTCTTAAGGTAGCGGTGGTAAGTAAGAAGGCAGGATCCATAGAGGTCACTGCATTTTGGTTGGTGTTTAACTCAATCAGTTTATCCTCATTACAAGCATTAAAAACCAGAAGGCTTGTGAGAATTAACCCTGTTTTGACCAATTTATTTTTCATTTGCATTAGATTAAAGTTTAACAAAATTAGAAGCCAACGGAAAGATTAATTCCTACATTTCTTGATAAAGGCATAGCGAAGAATTCAAGACCTTGATCAGCACCTGCATTTGAGTATGCTGATTCTGGATCCATATTCGGCGTACTTGACCAAAGAAGCGCAAGATTTCTGCCAACTAACTGAATAGCCAAACTTTCAATAGGTAACTTTTTGAAAGAACTCTTAGGTAATTTAAAGCCAATAGAAAGCTCTCTTAATTTTGCATAAGAAGCATCATAAACAAGATTTTCAGTAATATCGCTGTATCTGCTCCAGTAATCTACTAAACGAGTTACAGGAACCGTTACATTTACAGGAGCGCCCGTTGCAGTTACACCAGTTACCTTTAAACCTGTTTCACGTCCTTCCAATGTTTCCTGGTGAAGTCCCCAACGGTAGGCAAGCCAGTTTGTACCCGAGAAAATAGAACCTCCATGACGAACATCAATTAAGAAAGAAAGGGTGAAATTCTTGTAAGAGAATGAATTAATCAAACCTGCAGAGATTGGTTGACGACCAAATCCAAGAATATTATTTGCGTTAGCAGAACGAACAGGCATTCCATCCTCTGTATAGATTTTGGTTCCTTTGGCGTCAGTAGCATGTTTCCAGCCTACAATGGCACCAAGTTGTTCTCCAACGATGTGACGGATTCTCTCACCTTGACGAACACGAGATTCATTATAATTCAAGAATTGGATTGGATTACCTTTGGCATCTTTTCCTAAATTTACTGCTTCACTAATGTTATTGGCGAAGTTTAGGGTAACATCCCATTTTAAATCTCTGGTATCAATCGCTGCAACATTTAATAACAATTCAACGCCTCTGTTTGACAGTTCACCTACGTTCACCTGTGTGCTACCAAAGCCAGAAGTAGCAGAAATACCAGCATTCAGGATGTCGTTAGTAGTAGTACGGTTGTAGTATGCAACGTCAACGCCAAATCTGTTATTGAAAAAACGAACATCTGCACCTATCTCAATTTCAGAAGACGTATATGGGCTTAATGTTGGGTTTGGAATAGATCCGTTTGAAATTAAGCCTGCATTTGCTGAACCGTGAGGTGCACTTAAAAGGCCATACTGAACATTTAAAGCATAAGGATCAGGCCCGCCACCACCAACCTGAGCCCAGGAAGCACGAACTTTGGCAAAATTGATGAATGAAGGTAATTTCAATGCATCAGAAAGTACTGCACTCAAACCTGCAGATGGGTAAACCAAAGAGTTGTTTTCAGCAGCAAGAGTAGAAAACTGATCTTGACGACTGGTAACGTTTAGGTATAACCAGTTTTTGTAACCTACGTTGGCAGATGCATATATGGAGTTAATACCAATTTGTGAGAAACCAAAGATACGACCCGGTGCTTTTACGTTATTTACACTATGGAAGAAAGGAACAACTAAATCGTTACCTCCTGTACCCTTTGTTTTACTCTGATTTCTCATCTGATTTCCTCCGACAAGGTAATCAAATGAAATATCACCAAATTGCTTTTGACCACCAATCATGAACTCGATATTGTTCTCAAGTCTGTTGATGAACGTTTCATTGTAGTCACCTAATGGTTTGTAAGCAGTTCCATAAGCTTCTGAACTCGCATTATCGCGATTGCTGAAATCTGTACCAACACGACCCATTACATATAACCAGTCAGTCAAGTCATATTTAGCTGACATGTTACCGAATAGACGGTTGGAAATGTCTCTTCTGTAGAACTGGTAAGCTGCCCAATAAGGGTTTGTTGAGAAAGTATTTCCTTGAAAACGTAGTTCTGTTAAATCTGCTTTAGCTCCTAGTTTATCACCAGGGCCCTGAATAACACCAAAAGGAATTTCACGTGGCTTGGTAACTACCGCAAAGTTTGCATTACCAGGAGAGTCAGATAATCTTGGACGGTTCTTAGCATCCTGATAAGCGTAGTTTGCAGAAATATTTAAGGTAAGTTTTTTTAACTTACTATTAATATTTAAAGCGACGGTTTGACGTTTGAAACTGGCATTAGGCATGATATCAGAATTTCTAAGGTCTGATACTGCTAAACGATAATTGCCAGATTCATTACCTCCAGAGAAGGCCAATGAATTATTTAATGTAGAACCATTGCGGAAGAAATCACTAATGGTTTCTCCTAAATAAGAATATGGGCGGCTTACTCCATCAAATTGAATGGTATTAGAACCATCATATTTGGGGCCCCATGCAAGACTTGAGTTAGCCAGTGCTTCGTCCTGAGATACAAATTTCTTTCCTTGTACACCTTGTCCGTACTCAGTTTGGAAATTAGTCATGTCAATAGCTTGATCTACCGTTAGATTAGAATTGAACTGAACGCCAATACCTTTACGGGCAATACCTGATTTAGTGGTGATGATGATTACACCGTTCGCTGCACGCGCACCATATAAAGCGGCTGCTGTGTTACCTTTTAATACAGAAATATTTTCTATATCATCGGGGTTCAATGCAGAAAGACCGTCACCTCCATCGTTTCCTCCCCAAAGACCTGCTTGACCAAAGTTACTTGTTTCAATGGGAACACCATTTACTACATACAATGGCTGGTCATTTCCTCCTAAAGAAGAACCACCACGAATGATAACACGGGTTGACCCCGCAGCACCTGATGCAGGTGGAGATACGTTTACACCCGCAATCTTGCCTGTAAGGGCGTTTCCTACGTTTGCAGTACGCACTTCTTGCACCATTTCTCCTTTAATTTGCTGGATAGAGTAAGAAAGTGATTTCTTTTCTCTACTCATTCCTAACGCAGTAACTACTACCTCACTTAACGCTTCTCCTTCTTCTAAGGAAATCTGAAGTGTTTGAGTGGCAGAAGTAACTTCAATTGACTGACTGGCAAAACCGATATAGCTGATTTCCAAAGTAGCTGGAAATGCTTTTACCTGAATGCTGAATTTACCGTCCAAATCGGTTATTGTACCATTCGACGTTCCTTTTTCTAGAACAGATGCGCCTATGACAGCGCTTCCGTCAGTACTTGAAGTGACTGTTCCTGAAACAGTTTGAGCATTTAGTGTGCCCACCATTGAGCATAAAGCAATGATTGTGGAGAGATCTTTAACACCGGAAATGTTAAAAAACCTCTGCCAAATACTTAGCTTTCGAATTTTCATCATAAGTTATTGATTTTGTTAATTAGTTTACAGTTTTTATATAGCAAAGTTGAGAAATGCCTGGTTTGTTTTGCGTCGTATTGATTTCAGTACCCAAATTTAATATGTTTTTTCTTGTTTCACACCTAATCAAGTACTAAAGTAAACTTTTTAAAAAAAATTACAAATAGTTGACTATTATTTTATTTAATACTAAATATTATGTTCCCTAAAAAATTATTAAGATGTGTCTATAAAATGAGCGTTTCTTGCAAAAAAGAAAGCCCGGAGATGAAATTGGAGTAGGTATCGCCTTAGGTTTAGCTTAAGGCGCTGCTTATGGAAGCTATTCAGGGGACTTTCAAAAAGGTATTACCTGGGGTATAATTATTGGGATTCTTTTCGGGGCTATTATCGGGATTATAAAAAATAAATTAATAACGATTTATTCTCACCAATAGCGGAAAGGTGTTTTTTATCTAAATAAAAAAGAGTCCTCAATTTTTATTGAGAACTCTTTGAGTAGACCCACTAGGACTCGAACCTAGAATGACGGTACCAAAAACCGGAGTGTTACCATTACACCATGGGTCTATACCACTTTTTTAAAGCGATGCAAAAATAAGCAACGAATCGCTATAAAACAAGTACCTTTCAAAAAATGTTTTCTTTTTCTTTATTTCCTCCGCAGAAATCAGTAATTTTCAGATTATTACTGAAAAATTTTCAAGCTCATTTTATCATGAAAAGAATATTTATTCCCTTTGTATTTGCATTATTTGCTCTGTCTGCCTTCGCTCAGAATGCCGCAAGTAATCTAACCAGTTTTAATTCGTTAGTAAAAAATGCGTCCAAACAAGAAGGTTTTTTTACTTTTTATCATGACGATGCCGCAGGTAAAATATGGCTTAGTGTGCCAGTCAATTTTTTAAATAAAGAATTCCTATATGTTAATTCTTTACCAGCCGGAGTGGGCTCCAACGATATAGGTCTCGATAGGAATCAGTTAGGGAATACCAGAATAGTCTATTTCACAAAAAATGGGTCAAAATTATTAATGGTGCAACCCAATTATGATTATCGCGCAGTTAGTTCTGATGCAGCAGAAATAGCTTCCGTTCGCGATGCTTTCGCTTCATCAGCTATCGCAGGATTTAAAATTGAGGCGGAAGATGATGGAAATTTACTCATAGACTTGACTCCTTTTCTGATGAGAGATGCTCACAGTGTGGCCGCTAAATTGAAAAGAGCTAACCAGGGAACCTATAAGGAAGATATCTCCCGTTCTATGCTTTACCCTGAACGGATTAAAAATTTCCCAAAGAATACAGAATTTGAAGCCATCATTACTTTTGCAGGGGAAGCTACTGGCAACTATATCCGTTCGGTAACACCCTCACCCGATGCGATTACTGTTAGAATGCATCATTCATTTGTCGAGTTGCCTGATAATGATTTTAAACCGAGGATTTCTGATCCACGTGCTGGTTATTTTACTACAGATTATATGGATTATGCCACTCCCATTTCCTCTCCAATTATGAAAAGGCTTATTAACAGGCATCGATTGGTAAAGAAAAATCCGGGCGCTGAAAAAAGTGAAGCGGTTGAACCTATCATATATTATCTGGATAGTGGCACCCCGGAACCCATTCGTTCTGCCTTGCTCGAAGGCGCGCGCTGGTGGAATGAGGCTTTTGAAGCCGCTGGATTTATCAATGCTTTTCAAGTGTATGTTCTGCCCGCCGACGTAGATCCAATGGATGTAAGGTATAATGTCATAAATTGGGTACACCGTTCTACCCGAGGCTGGTCTTATGGTAGCTCCGTGACAGATCCCAGAACAGGTGAAATCATAAAGGGACATGTTGCCTTAGGGAGTCTTCGGGTTCGTCAGGACTTCATGATTGCTCAGGGTATGCTGGAGTCCTACCAGGATGGTTCTAATCCTGATCCCCGTTTGCTGGAAATGGCTTTGTCTCGTTTGCGCCAATTATCTGCTCATGAAGTAGGTCATACCCTGGGAGTTGCCCATAATTTTGCCGCAAGCATTAATAATAATTCGTCAGTTATGGATTATCCTCATCCTTTGTTTCAATTGACAAAAGAAGGGAAACTGGACTTCAGTAAAGTATATGACAAAGGAATAGGTGAGTGGGATAAAATGGCTATCAGATATGGTTATACCGAGTTTTCACAGGACGAAAAGGGAAATCTGTTAAAAATATTACGGGAAACCAGAGATAAAGGTCTTCATTATTTAACAGATCAGGATGCCAGACCCATGGGCAGTGCTCATCCTCTAAATCACATGTGGGATAACGGGGCTTCTCCAATAGACGAATTAACAAGAATATCTGCTGTACGGGAAAAGGCTTTACAATCGTTTGGTGAAAAAACCATTCCTAAGGAAGCACCTATGGCCTCTTTGGAAAATGTGCTGGTTCCTCTTTATTTGAGCCACAGATATCAGGTTGAAGCCGTGGCAAAAATGGTTGGAGGTGTTTATTATTCTTATGCTGGTAATGGTGACGGTCAAGTTACCAATAAAATGATTGAAGACGAGGTCCAACGAAAAGCCTTTACTGCACTTCTTAATACGCTTCAACCAGCTTTTTTAAGCATTCCTGAAAGAATCATTCAACTCATACCACCTCAACCACCTGGCTATGAGAGAGATAGAGAATTATTTAAAATATATACTGGAAATACTTTCGATCCCTTAGCTGCAGCTGAAGCTTCAGCAGAGCATACCCTGAAATTTTTGCTGGCTCCTGAACGTTTAGCTCGGATGGTCGAACAATCGGCGCGTAGCAATGCCGCAAGACTTTCTGTGAATGAATTATTTTCAACACTTTTAAATAAAGCTACGCAATGGAGTTCATTGCCGGCTTTCGAACAAGAAATTGGACGCATTGTCCATAAAAGAATGGTAAATCATTTGCTAAATATTGCAGGTGATAAAAATATCATGCAACAGGTTTCTGCTATCGCTTTAGATGAAATCAGGAAATTGGAAACAAAATTACTGGCTAACTTGCCCTATTCTCCAGCACAGAGAGCGCACATCAATTACATTTTACAACGAATTAAAATTTTTAAAGAAAATCCAGCAGATTTTTCCATACCTCCTGCTCCTTCTTTGCCCGATGGAGCTCCTATTGGTTGCGAATGACATTGAAAAATGACATTTAATAATTGGTCAAAACCTGCTCTGAATTGGTTTAAAAAAAATCATTGGCGTCCGCAAGTGTTTCAGTTGGAGGCTTGGGAAGCTATATATAATGGTTATTCAGGTTTACTTTCCGCCCCAACCGGGACGGGAAAGACTTATGCTTTGTTAGTTCCTTTTCTTCTGAAAGGATTGTCTGAGAGTAATAAAAATTCAGCAGAAGGCCTTCAACTTATCTGGATTACTCCCATCAGAGCGCTGGCAAAGGAAATTGAGTTATCAGCTCAACGGGCGGTGGAAGGGCTCGGTTTAAATTGGCAGATTGGTATCAGAACGGGCGATACGGCTCAGAATATTCGAAAGCAACAACTAAAAAGTTTTCCGCAAATTCTTATTACCACCCCCGAAAGTCTTCATCTGCTGATAACCAATCCTTCGTATCCTCAAATTTTTAAGCATTTGAAAGGTATCATTGTAGATGAATGGCATGAAATGGTAGGCTCTAAACGGGGCGTTCAAATGCAACTTGCCCTGGCCTTGCTTACGTCGCTGGTTCCAAAATTACAGGTATGGGGTATATCAGCTACTATAGGCAATATTGAAGAAGCTGCCGATGTGCTTCTTGGCACTTATACAGTTCCTGAGAAAAGAAAATGGATAAAGTCGGACATTGAAAAAAAAATAAATGTTCACACTATTATCCCCGAAAAAGTGGCTTCTTATCCCTGGGCGGGACATTTAGGTATTAAAATGGCCGACAAGTTGATTCCGCTTATTTTAGCTAGTAACAGTACGCTTATTTTTACCAATACACGGGCGCAGTGCGAAATTTGGTACAGGCATTTATTAGAAATTATACCTTCCCTGGCAGGTCAACTGGCCATGCACCACGGCTCAATGAGCAGAGAAATTCGCGATTGGGTTGAAAATGCACTCTATCAGGGTACTTTAAAAGCGGTAGTTTGTACTTCCAGTCTTGATCTCGGTGTCGATTTTCGTCCCGTTGATACTATCATTCAAATAGGCAGCCCAAAGGGAATAGCTCGTTTTTTACAACGGGCCGGTAGAAGCGGTCATCAGCCTGGTGGATTAAGTCAAATCTATTTTTTACCCACCCATGCTTTGGAAATGCTGGAAGCCGCCGCATTAAGAGAAGCCATTGCAGAAAATAAGGTGGAAGCAAGGATTCCTCCCATCAGATGTTTTGATGTGCTCGTGCAGTATTTGATTACCAGGGCATTGGGCGTTGGATTTAAACCAGATCTTCTTTTTGAAGAGATTAAACAGACTTACGCTTTCGCTTCTCTCTCACCTGAAGAATGGCAATGGGCTCTTTTATTTATTCGCTTTGGAGGTAATTCTTTGCAAGCGTATCCCGAATATGCTAAAGTGGAGGTTCAAGATGGTATCTGGCTTGTTACAGACCGATTAGTGGCAAAAAGACATAGATTGCAAATGGGTACTATTGTGAGCGATCCTGTTTTACAGGTGAAATATGTGAAGGGTGGCTTTTTAGGAACCATTGAAGAATGGTTTATTTCTTCCCTAAAACCTGGAGAGGTGTTTTGGTTCGCCGGTCAGGCCTTGTCCTTAGTTAGAATAAAAGATATGACGGTTCAAGTTAGAAAAAGCAAAGAGCAGAAAGGTAAAATTCCCAGCTGGCTGGGTGGACGCTTACCGCTTTCAAGCGAGCTCGGAACCTTCCTCAGAAATCAAATCTATGCCCTCCATAACCATGAAAATAGTCCCATACCTGAAATTCAGGCTTTAAAACCTGTAATTAATATTCAAACACTGACTTCTGCCATTCCCCGGGAAAATGAATTTTTAATTGAATCTTTTGTAAGTAAAGAGGGGTATCATCTAACCTGTTATCCGTTTGAAGGTAGATTAGTTCATGAAGGCCTGGGTGCTTTGGTAGCCTGGAGATTGTCAAAAATCAAACCTCAATCTTTCTCTATTGCAATGAATGATTACGGCATCGAATGGCTTTCTGATACCCCCATTGATGTAGATGTTAATCTTTTAAGACAGCTTTTTTCCGTTGAGCAGTTATTTTCACACAGTAGGGAAAGCATACATTCTACTGCATTGGCTTCCAGACGATTTAGAGATATTGCAACAATTTCAGGGCTATTGTTCAAGGGCTATCCGGGGAATCATAAAAAAGATAGACACTTGCAAGCGTCAGGAAGCTTGTTTTTTCAGGTTTTTCAAGACTATGAACCCGATAATCTTTTGTTAATTCAGGCTTATGAGGAAGCTCTTTTATTTCAAATGGAGGAACATAGGATGTTCGATGCTCTAAAACGGATAGAGAATCAGCAGATTTTATTAAAGGTCTGCAACAAAGCAACCCCTTTTGCATTCCCTATTATGGTTGACAGGTTAAGAGAGAAATTAAGCTCGGAAAAACTGGAAGACAGAATAAAGAAGATGACCTTACTCCTTGAAAAATAGAAATGATTAGCTTCGATTTATCTATTGCAAATACGATATTAACGTTAGATGCACGAAAAGTAATTTTTTGGAAAAACAAGGCTGCATTGTTTATTGCCGACCTTCATCTGGGGAAAATTTCCCACTTTAGAAAATCAGGTTTGGCCATCCCCGCAGCGGCGGCAATAATGAATCTCGATGTTTTAGAATCACTTTTTATCGATTATGAGCCCAAAAACTGTTATTTTCTTGGAGATCTTTTTCATAGCGCCACCAATGAAGAATGGTTCGATTTCCGACGTCTTTGTCTTAAATATAATCACATTCATTTTACCTTAGTTACTGGTAATCACGATGCTAAACTGGTGAAGTATCTTAAAACCAGTGAAAATGATTGGTTGAACAGGTATGATACCTTGGAACTATATCCATTTTTGCTTGCTCACGAACCCCTGGACCACCTATCCGATAATTGTTTAGTCGGGGAGCAAAAAAACCTTTTCAGACTATGTGGGCATTATCATCCAAAAGTTAAACTGGTAGGACTGGGTAAGCAGCAAATAAGTATGCCTTGCTTTCATTTTTCAGATAATCAAGGCATCCTCCCTTCTTTTGGACAGTTTACGGGAGGATGCTTTATCAAAGTTAAAGAAGGAGACCGGGTAATTGGAGTAATGAATGACAAAATTTACCCCATTGGTCTTTTCGGGTAATCAGATATCTATAGAATCATAAACGATGACCCTTTCCCAGAGATGTTTACATTCATCGATAAAGGCTAAGTGAAGTGGGTCAATCTGGTAGGCATCCTGAGCTTCAGGTGTATCAAAAAATATACACAATGATATATCGTAAGAACTATCTATGACTGGACGATCAGTAACGGCAGGAATGCCTATATGAAAGCCGGTAATATCAGCAATAGCACGTAATTTTTCTAGTCCGGCGACTAATTTTGCCTGATCTTGCTGGTTTTTTGCATTTTTAAGCCAAAAAAATACGTGGTGGATAAAAGATTGGTGTCGTGACATGATAATTAGATTTTAGTTGTTCATTCAAATGTAAACAATTGTTTTTAAAAATGAAATTTCATGCACTTAATGCAAAAAAACTGGTCTTATTTCAAGGATTAAACGCCTAAATTCTTATCTTTCATAAGCTAAAATCCTAAATGAATAATTATGAATGTACTTTCCACCTTAGACTGGTTAATAATACTTGGTTATTTTACTCTGATACTAGGTATTGCCTGGTTAGTAATAAAAAATAAAAAAGATACCTCTGACGACTATTTTCTTGCCGGCCGAAATTTAGGTTGGTTTATCGTTGGTGCTTCCATTTTTGCCTCAAATATTGGTTCTGAACATATTGTAGGGTTGGCTGGTTCAGGAGCTACCGATGGTGTCGCTATGGCACATTATGAATTACATGCCTGGTGTCTTTTGGTTTTGGGATGGGTTTTAGCTCCATTCTATATGAGATCGAAGGTTTTTACCATGCCTGAATTTTTGGAAAGACGTTTTTCACCTGTCTCACGATATGTTCTGTCCATTATCTCATTGGTTGCGTATGTACTGACAAAAGTAGCCGTTGGCATTTTTGCAGGTGGTGTTGTATTTGGTGTATTACTTCCCGAAGTAAATTTTATGGGTTTGAATAGCTTTTGGATTGGTTCTATTCTGGTAATTGTGCTGACTGGACTTTATACCATTGTTGGAGGATTAAGAGCTGTGGCCTATACGGAGGCTATTCAGACGGTCATATTAATCATAGGCTCCCTTTTAGTGACGGTTTATGGATTGGATGCTTTAGGTGGCTGGGGAGAGTTAAAGAGAATGGCTGGTTCTGAGATGTTTAATTTGTGGAAACCTCTGGTTCCTGATGGTTTGACGGGAACCTGGTCACCTGTAAAAACAGAAACGCATTTAGCCTGGTATTTTAATAGTAACTATCCATGGCTGAGTATGTTGTTTTGTGCTCCTATTATTGGATTATGGTATTGGTGTACAGATCAATACATAGTTCAACGAATGTTAGGTGCCGCAAGTTTGACGGAAGCCAGGAGGGGAACCATCGCCGCTGCTTTCCTTAAGCTTTTGCCCGTTTTTATTTTCATTATTCCTGGTATTATCTGTTTTGCTTTGGCTGCAAGTGGTAAAATGCCCGTTATTGGTCAGGCTTTATTAGATGAAAACGGGGTGTTGGTTAAAGCAAATGCTCAACAAGCTTTTCCTTTACTGGTGGCTCATATTTTACCTTCTGGTATCAGGGGATTAGTAGTTGCAGGTCTGTTAGCTGCATTGATGAGTTCTCTGGCAGGTGTTTTTAATGCCTCTTCCACTTTATTTACCATGGATTTATATTCAAAATTTAAACCTGATGCTTCTGAAAAAACCTTAGTAAAGGTCGGACAAATAGCCACAGCTATTATGGTAGTTATTGGGTTATTATGGATACCAGTGATTCAGGGAAGCAGGGGACTTTATGATTACCTGCAAAGTGTTCAGGGGTATCTGGCTCCGCCTATTTTTGTGGTCTTCTTTTTTGGCATTTTTAATAAAAGAATGAACGCTCAAGGTGCTTTGGCCGCTCTTGTTGTAGGATTCATTATGGGATTATTTCGTTTGGCTGTCGATACGCCTGTCATGTTATATGAAGGTTTTTCCTACGCTTCCGGCTCTTTTTTATGGATTGTTAATAATTTTTTCTTTCAATATTATAGTCTGCTTATTTTAATCGTTAGTGGGTTGGTTATGGTTGTGGTAAGTTATGCCACGCCCGCGCCGGATTATGCTTCCTTCGCTGGATTAACCATGGATACCGTCAACGAGGAACAAGAACTGGAAACGCGTTCCAGTTATAATAAAATGGATATTTTCGCCACTTTGTTGGTTCTGGTACTTATTTTAGGTGCATATTTATATTTTAATGGCTGATTTTGATTATCCATTATATTTTTAAACCATTAACTGAACAAAAATGAAACAATATATCTGGACATTAAGCTGCATTTCAATCTTAATGAATTGGGGATGTCAGTCAAACACAAACAAGGAAAATACCATGAGTAAACTTTCGGTCAGTTCTACATCTTTTGGCAATACGGCTGAGGGAGAAGCACAACTCTTTACTTTAAAAAATGCAAACGGTTTAGAGGTGGATATCTCTACCTTTGGTGGTACCATTACCAGATGGTCAGCGCCTGATAAAGAAGGAAATTTTGATGACGTTATTTTAGGCTTCAAAGATTTGTCATCCTATCAGGGGACACATCCTTACTTCGGATCTTTAGTCGGCCGATATGCCAATAGAATTGCTTTGGGGAAATTTACTTTGGAAGGTAAATCTTATTCATTAGCCATTAACAATCCACCTAATGCTTTACACGGAGGCCCGTTAGGGTTCCATAAAAAATTATGGAGTGCTAAATCGTTGGAAGAAAATGATGCCGTAGGAGTTGTATTAACGCTGAATAGCCCTGATATGGAGGAAGGTTATCCAGGTAATTTACAAGTGGAAGTCACTTATAGATTAAATGATAAAAATGAACTTTCTATCGATTATAAAGCGACCACGGATAAAACGACCGTAGTCAATCTTACAAATCACGCCTATTTTAATCTGAAAGGTGAGGGGAATGGCGATATTTTAGATCATCAGTTAAAAATATTTGCCAATCAGTTCACCCCGGTGGATAGCACTTTAATCCCATTGGAAAATCATGCAGATGTTGCAAATACCCCATTTGATTTTAGAGAATGGCATCTTATTGGCGAAAGGGTCAATGCTGAGTTTGATCAAATAATAAGAGGGAAGGGATATGATCATAATTTTGTACTAAATAAGAATGGCGATGAACTTTCCGTTGCCGCTCAGGTTTGGGAAGCTTCAAGTGGTCGTCTGTTGGAAGTGAAAACTACACAACCTGGTATGCAATTTTATTGTGGAAATTTTCTTGATGGTAGTTTAACAGGTAAAAAAGGGAATAAATACGCTTTTAGAAATGGATTTTGTCTTGAAACCCAACACTTTCCTGATTCCCCAAATCATCCAACTTTTCCTACAACGGTGTTAAAACCAGGAGAAACATTTCAAAGTAAAACCATCTATTCTTTACAAGTCAGCAATGTAAAACCATGAAAAATAGGAGAGAATTTTTGAAGCAATCCGCTGCAATCGCTGGTTTTGCCTGGTTAAATCCATTGATGAGTCATTTTTCATTTGCTGGAAATATGACGATGATAAGAGGGAATGTTGGCTATTATACCGAAAGAGGAGGTACCATTGGCTGTTATCTGACTAAAGACCAGTCTGTAGTTATTGATACCCAGTTTCCTGAGCAAGCGGCTAATATGTTGGCGGAGATACGTAAAGTGAATGCTAATAAAATAAATTTGCTAATTAATACTCATCATCACGGGGATCATACTGCCGGAAATATTGTTTTTAAGGATGTGGTTGACAAGGTGGTCTCTCATGAAAATTGTCGGATTAATTTAGAAAAAACGGCGCTTGCTCAAAATGCCTTAGATAAAAATCTGCTCGCCGACACGGTAGTCACAGATAAGGCATCATTCAAACTAGCTAAGGAGACTGTCGAATGCCGTTACTTTGGTAGAGGACACACCAATGGAGATATTGTGGTGCATTTCGAAAATGCAAACATTGCTCACTTAGGTGATTTGGTTTTTAACCGTAGATTCCCATTTATAGATGTTCCTGGGGGTGCCTCCATTGATCTATGGAT
>BJGN01000051.1 GCA_014190515.1 Bacteroidota bacterium | reverse complement strand
GCCTGGGCGATGCCCGACCAGATGATCATTGATTTTGGTGCCTGAATGAACAGGAACAGGATTAACGCGGCAATGGGCCATGCAAAAGAGAGTATTTTAGTCCATTTTTCATGTGTTTGAGCATCTTTTTTTATTATACCAACTAAGGCAAAACCATCGGCCAATACCCTGGCATTTCCAGCCGCTGCAACAAAAAAAGTAGAATAAAGGACAGCAATGGCTCCAGCATAAAACACAGGTTTTGCCCATAAACCAAAAACGGGAACATACATTTCACCCAATGTAGTAATGAGGTTATTTTCCTCTGGTAAAAGCTCGTTTCTATGCAGAATAGAAGCACCAAGGAGGTAAAAAGCAACGGTAGTAATGGTGTAAACAACTAAAGAAAGCCAGGCATCTATCTGGAGCACCTTAATCCAGCCTTTTGCATTGTCGTGCCATTCCGGGGTATCCTGGAATGGACCAGTAAATTTGGCATAGCCTTTTTCAAGACACCAGTAAGGATACATGATTATTTCCGACGAACCGACACCGATTAGGCCAAATGCGGCCAGGGCAATGGCCAGCCCATCCTTGCTTGCGGGAATACCCATGCTAAATCCTTCTTTTATATCTGTCCACGATATCTCCCATCCAGGTATAAACTGAAGATAAGCGACGTTGAAAAGCGTTACCGTGGTAAAAAGGAGTACCAAAAAGGTGGAAAAAGATTGAATGAATGAAAAGCGACCTAAATACAGCATCAAAGCGGTAATGCACGCGATGATGAGCGACAAAATATTGATATTATTTAGCCAGTGAACCTCATTATTTGTAAAAGAAATGGCGGAAACTGCCTGACTGGTGGCTCCTAATATGCCTCCTTGTTGAGATATGATAAGAAAAATCATGAAAAACCAATACCAGATAATCCAGCGAACCTTAAGTTTCGGACCAGGTATTTCATTTAATGCAACCAGGGGTGATGTACTATGGATAATAGTATTTCTTCCAAATTCTATTAAGGTAAATACCTTTATGACACAGCCTAATACAATAAGCCAAAGGAGGACAAAGCCTGTTTTTGCTCCTACCAGTGTTGTGGCGATAAGCTCTCCGGAACCAACGATGGAGCCTGCAATTATTATTCCCGGACCAAGGTGCTTCAGGATGTCAAAAAATCGGGTAGGTGCGGGTTTCATTTATAGGAATAATCAGTATTCAGGAGAAATATTCCTTCATTTTTTTACGCAAAAACAAGACGCTTCGTTCCAGTTGTTCTATGCCATCTACGCCGTCTTCAATACTAATCCACCCGTTGAAATTTTGTTTTTTTAACAGGGTAAATATGGCATCATAATCGTTCAGGCCTTTTCCAATTTCCCCATGACTGAGGCGTTTGGCATAACCCACGGCACCTCCTTCCTCGTTTCTCAGGTCTTCCAGGGTGCCTTCTTTCAAATATCGGTCACTGGCATGCATGGTGACCACGCGATGTACTACTCTTTTCAATAATTCCAACGGATCTTCACCGGCCAGATAGGTATTGCTCGGATCATAATTCACCCCAAAAAAAGGATGATTAATCTTATCTACCAGGGCGCAAAACACGTCCATTTTTTGGGCAAATTCAGGGTATGTCCAGAAATCATCCTTGTAATGATTTTCAATAATGAGCGTGATATCTCTTTCTTGTGCATAAGGTAAGCATTCATGAATGCAGTCGGCGGCAAGTTGAATACCCAGGTCAATGGATAATTCGGGTCTTTTTTGCCCTGAAAGAACTCTGCAAAACTTTCCTCCGAGCGCATAAGTCATGTCAATCCAATGCTTTTGTTTAGCTATTTCTATGTCGCGAAATGACTTATCGGGATGAGTGAAATCCGGAGAACAGCACATCATAGGGATAACCTTACCATTATCTTCCACCTGACGTCGGAAAATTTTCCAGTTATCAGCATTTTCCATTTCCAGAAATCCTGCATACCATTCGAGGCCATCAATATCGAGGCGGCAGGCGATATCAATCCATTCAGAAACCTTCATGGTTCCATCTTTACAAAGCGCATTCATATAGGCCTTCGGAAAAGCGGCTAATTGAGGCATTTTAATGATTTATGGTAGAAGAATCTTTTGGGGGATTTCTTCCAATGAAAGGATGTTGTTCCAATTCAACAATTTGTCCGGAGATGGGGCCACATTCGTCACCCAGCCAATAGATTGCGGCGGCGGCAATTTCTTCTGGCTTTATAAGCCGGCCGGAAGGGGCAAAAACAGAAGGAATTTTTTCAAACCAATTTTCTGATAATCCATGGGACATTTTTCTTTGCTGTTCCGTTTCTGTCAGCACCCAACCCGGATTAATTTGATTCACCCTAACGCCATTTTCCCGGTGTAAGGTATCGCCCAAATTTCTGGTCAGGGTCATTAAGCCACCTTTTGATACACTATAAGCGAGTAAATCGGGTTCTCCACTATAGGCATTTACGGAGCCAATATTCAACACGGATCCTCTTTGAGCAGTCAAATAGGGAAGACTTTCCTTAATGAGGAGAAAAGGAGCAATCGTATTGATTTTCAATATTTTTTCAAAAAAAGAGGCGTCTGTAGAATCCAGATTAGAAGAAACTACCCAAGCGGCATTATTAACGACCGAGTCCAATTTCCCAAAAGAAAGGATAGCACAATGAACCAATTCCTTTATAGTCGCTTCGTCTTGAAGATCACCGATACAAAGTGCAGCATTTTCGCTACCCAGAGTATGAATAACCTCCTTGCCCCAATCCTTTTCCAAACCATGAATGACTACTTTGGCACCCTCCTGAACGAATCGGGAGGCCATTGCCTTGCCAATACCGGTGGTACTTCCTGTAACAATAATAACTTTACCGTGAAGGCGCATATCAGAAGGGTTTAAGGACACTTTTGACTACTTCGCCGTGGTGCATTTTTTCAAAAGCCTCTTTCCATTGATCGATGGCCCAAACGCCACCAATGATAGGTTTTACATTGAGGCTACCACTCGCGAGGAGTGCAATCACCCTTTCCCAGATAGGCCAGTTATGACTAAAACTACCTTTTAGGGTTACATTTTTTTGAACCAGAGGATCGAGAGAAAAGCCCAGAGGTTGAGGACCCCAACCCACTTTAGTTATTTGACCGTTAGGTCTAACCCATTGCAGCGCCATTTTTAAGGTAATACTTGCACCAGCGGCATCTACAATAAGGTCGGCACCTAGTCCGTCCCTGTCTTTCGCCCATTCTGTGGCGTCTCCGATGATGGTTTCACAACCATATTGTTTTGCGATATCCAATCTTAATTTATCAGATTCAAGTCCTACAACGGCTACTTCAGCACCACAAATGCGTGCTACAGCGGCACATAATATGCCAATGGTGCCCGGACCAATGACAATAACCCGATCGCCAGGTTTTACGGAACTATTGACAGCCACAGAATTATAGGCAACACAGCAAGGTTCTGTCAAACAAGCTTCTTCAAAAGATAAATGAGTGGGTACACGATGAAGACAACGTGCAGGTACCCTAACATATCGGGTCATGGCACCATTTACACCATAACCAAATCCTTTTCTATCGGGATCGAGATTATACAATCCTGTTTTTGACATAGGACTATTAGGATTGATAATGGCAGCGGTTTCGCTAACCACCCTGTCTCCTTCCTTCCAAACAGAGACATTTTTGCCTAATGCGGCAATAAGACCACCAAATTCATGCCCTAAAACGACAGGATAATTTACAGGCCAGCTATGATCGGCTGTCCATTGATGCAGGTCACTGCCACAAACACCTACATTGACTACTTCCAATAAAACATCATCATCACCTATAATGGGAACTGCGATCTCACGAATTTCAACAGAGCCTTTTTCAGGAGCAAAATTTACTACTGCGGGACTTAATAAACTGGACATATTTTCAAATTTTAAGCAGACCGGACGGGAACGTCCTTGTATGCATGTATTTTTTCACAAATTAAACGGAGGGAAGCCTCTAAATTTCCATCGGCTGTTTTAAATGCATCGGCATCGATGGTCAATGGGGCACCCAAAACCACTAATGGCGCGCCGTAAAGTGGACATTGAATGGCTTGTTCCAGGGAAAGGCCACCAACAGCCTGCACAGGAATACGCACCGCATCAACGACCTCCCTCAGTTGATCCAGAGGATTAGGCATTCGAAGACCTCTTGCGGCAATACCTCTGCGCTCATCATAACCAATATGATGAATAACAAAATCACAACCTAAGTCTTCCAGCCATTTTGCGCCGGCAACCATGTCAGGACAGCCAAGATTGTCTCCCATCACCTGAATATTATAGTCTTTACCTGCCTGAACGACACATTTAATGGTTTCTTCGTGAGCGCGAGCCATAACTACCACATGAGTGGCCCCTGCTTTTGCCATCATTTCAGCTTCCAGATATCCACCATCCATGGTTTTCAAGTCTGCAACAATGGGAATACCAGGAAAAGCTTCGCGAAGTTTTCTTACACCGTGCAAGCCCTCAGCTAAAATGAGGGGAGTTCCAGCTTCCAGCCAATCGACGCCAGCGCGGAGGGCCATAGCTGCGGTTTCTAACGCCTCATCAATATTAGTGAGGTCCAGGGATATTTGTACTATTGGTTTCATACTTACAAGATAAATAATTTTTATTCCTTTTTTAAATAGTTAGACAAGAAAATTAAGTAATCTTGTAGAGGTTCAAGTTTTAAAATTCCCTCTATGATGATCAACAGAAAATATGCTTTTGTCCTTTTTTTTATGCTTACCTTTCATTTTCTGAGCGCTCAATCGGGTTGGGTTGAAAAATATATGATGGACGAGGCCTATAAAAATAAAATTATAAGCCTGGCAAAACAGGCTATGATTGAAAAACCGATAACGGTTACCAATGAATCTTCTCCTCGTTCAGCGGGTGGAAAACATGACTTTTTTTCGGAGGGAGATTATTGGTGGGAAAATCCGGCCAGTCCTGATAGTCCTTATATTCAAAGGGATGGAATGAGTAATCCCAATAATTTTGTTGCCCATAGAAAAGCGATGATTCGTTTCAGCCAGCTTGTGGGTACCTTGACTTCTGCGTATTTGATAGAAAAGAAAAAGGAATATGTGGAACAGGCGTTCAAACATTATGAGGCATGGTTTTTAAATGAGGAAACGCTGATGAATCCTTCTCTCCTCTATGCTCAGGCGATAAAAGGAAGGGTAACAGGTCGCGGCGTCGGCATCATAGATATGATACAAATGATAGAGGTGGCCCAAAGTTTAAGGGTTATTGAAAAGGCATTACCAGGCAAGAAAAAGGAAATTGCCGGCGTAAAAAGTTGGTTTGAGCAGTATTTATCCTGGGTAACGACCCATCCGTATGGTATTGATGAACGGAATGCCAAAAATAATCATGGAACTTGTTGGGTCATGCAAGTGGCTGCATTTGCCAGATTAACGGGGAATAAGGCTTTACTGGACATATGTGAAAATAGGTTTAAGACCATTTTATTGCCGAATCAAATGGATGAAAATGGGGCGTTTCCCCTGGAGTTGAGAAGGACTAAACCTTATGGATATGCCTTGTTTAATACAGATGCCATGGCCACGATTTGCCATATTTTAGCCGACAGATCTTTGTGGACGTTTTCCCTTCCCGATGGGAGAAACATGGAAAAAGGCATTTCATTTATGTATCCATTTGTGGCGGATAAAAACAAGTGGACTTATCCAAAGGATGTTATGTATTGGGATGAATGGCCTGTCGCTCAACCTTTTCTGCTATTTGGTTCTATAGCTTTCAAGAATAAGACCTGGTTAGGTACCTGGGGGACATTAGAACGGTTTCCTGAAAATGAGGAGGTTATCAGGAATTTACCCATTAGAAATCCTTTGATTTGGTTAAAAATGTAAGATGAAGGTAGAAAGATTGTCATCTGCACCCAGGTGAAGCTTTTTTCTTAATCTGTATCGGCTTATTTCAACGCCTCTAATGGATATTCCCAGTAGAGGAGCAATTTCTTTAGAGGACAGATTCATTCTTAAAAAGGCGCAGAGTTTTTGGTCCTTAGGGGTGATATCTGGGTATTTTTCTGTTATTCTGTGTAAAAAATCGAGGTGAACCTGATTAAAATGTTGGGCAAAAATTTCCCAGTCTTTATCCATTTGCTGATCATTGGCCACTCTGTTAAGTAGTTGATCTATGGCTTGTTTTGTCTCTTTTTCCTTACTTGATTTGCTTATTTCGCTAAGTTTTATGCTTAGGTCTTGAATTAATTCATTTTTCTGCAAAAGATGTAGCGTTGTTGAGGCTAATTCCTGATTCTTGGTATCGTTGTCGATTTGTAATTTTTCATTTTCCAATCGAACAATATCCTCTAAAGCTTTGTCTGCTCTGATTTTCTCCGTTAGCGTCTTCTTTTGAAGTTTTTGCTCCATTAATTTCTTTTCCTTGTCGAATCTTTTTCGGGGAATAAATAGTAAAAGAAAAATGGACAATAGGAAAACAAAAAGGTAGAAAATTTTGACCCCACGACTTAAGTACCAGGGAGGCTCGACGGTAAAGGAAAACGAAAGAGGTTTCCATGATTTTATTCCTTCAATTCGGGCTTTTACCAGAAAGCGGTAGGAGGCAGGAGGTAAATTGCTATAAGTCATTTTATTGTCCTTCGTCCAGGGCCTCCACTCCTTATCAAATCCTTCCAGTTTTATAGCATATTGAATATTCAGACTTTGGGATAAATAGGGTAAAACATATTCAAAAGTGACAGCATTCAGGTTTTTATCAAATGAAAAATGACGCAGAAGGATATTTTCCGGATATTGATTCTGGATTTTCATGTCATAAAATAGGAATCCCTTATCTGTTCCAAAAAGCACTTTATCTTTTTGGTATGGATAGATAAATTCAAAACCACCCACCAGTTTATTTTTTAAAAATGGGATTATTTTCTTTTTAAATACTAACGAATCGGAACGCTCTCTGGAACGGGCCAAATACCCAACCTCATCACCCTGAGCAAACCAAATATCTCCATCAAATCCTTCCACTAAGGTTTTAACTTTAGTGGATGTTCCAAAAACTTGATTCAACAAAGTATAGGGAAAGAAGGAGCGTTGGATAGGATCATATTTGTAAATACCATTTTCTGTAGTAAAAACGGCTTGATTATATATGGAATAAACAGAATTTCCATTATTTGAGGGTAACTTTTGTTTGGTATTCAAATAGGTAACACTGGAAGAAAAGAAATTAGATTCATCTAAACGAAGATTAAATATGCCTCGATAGGGATGAGCAATCCAAAAGGAATGATTTGATTCTGGGATGATTATTCTGGCAGATTCATCAAATCGGGATAATTTACCCAGAGGATTCCATGTGTTATTTTCATTTTCAAGGAGGTAAATGCCATTGTATGAGCCACAGAGAAGTTTGTTTTTAACCCCGGGGATTTCTTTAAAAAGCCAGGCACCCGTATTTTTCAAGATATGTCTGGGCTTTTCATTTTCATTAAATACAAAAGCACCAAGGTGATGTCCTACCCAGATTTCATTTCCAAAGGATTGTACTTGCCAGACTTGTCCTTCCGTATTAGGGATGAGGAAAGCTTTTGATTTTGCTAACCGACCATTTTCTTCGGCGGTATGTTGGTATAGGCCATTCACCGTACCAAAATAGAAATTTCTTCCTTTTTTAATAGCAGAATAGGCTGTTCCGCCCATATTTTCGTCGGGATAAAGATAAGTGAAGGGGTAAAAAAGTTGAATACAGGAGATGCCATTATCCGTACCTGCCCATAAATTTCCCTGTTTATCGTTAAAAAGACTTAGCACATTATTATTAATCAATCCATTTTCCTTGTTTAAAATAAATTGGGTTTTTCCATTTTTGTCCAAAATAACAATACCACCTCTGGAAGTTCCCAGTGCAAATTGCCCGTTGTTAAGGATAGTTGCTGTATAGATTTTATGGCGGGAAAGATATTCTTTTGCCTGATTATCCCATGAATTCAGCTTTTTTCCGTCAAAAAGGTAAAGAGAACCCTCTAAGGTTGCTACCAGGAAGATATTTTTACTGAACGGCATGACTTTCGTAATAGGGCCGTCTTTTAAGGGAATGGGAGTTAAAAAAACGGGCATTCCCTTTTGGTCGAGTTTGTAAAGTCCTTTTTGTAAACAATGTATAAATAGTTGATTATCTGTCACACCCAGATAAGAAATATCAGCTGGCAGTTCCTGGAAATCTATTTTTCCATTTTCAAGACGGAACAATTGTCGCCCGGAATAAAAATAAATTACACCCTCGTCGGTTTTGACAATATCCCAGATATCCTCCAGTTTGACCTTTAGTGAATCTAGTTCTTTATGGAAAGAAACATATTCCATTTCCTGTGGATTATCTTCCTTAAAATATCCAAACTCACCCTGGGCACCAACAAAGATTTTATCTTTATTGTCCAGTAAAACAGACCGAACAATGGTGCGGTTTTTAACGGGATATTTTCGCCAGGCATATCCATCATAAGTTAATAAGCCATCATTATTAGCGAGGTACAAAACCCCATAAGCATCAGAAGTGATTTCCCAGTGTTGCGTCCCACCCTGATAAACTCCTTTTTCAAAATTTGAAATAAAGGGTAGCCCTTGACCATTTGTGAAAGTCGGAAAAATAAAAAGTAAGGAAAAGAAAGAAATGGCCAAAAAGAAATTTCCCATAATCTTCCATTTATAATTATTAGTAATAAAGGCTTTTATACAGACACTTCTGTAAAGATAGCTTTTAATAATTATGATTTGATGTAGTAATGATGTAATGAATGATGTATTAAAAAAAAGGTGTTGTATCTGTGTTGTAATATAAAATGTGGGAATAAAGGTTACAAAGAGTAGTTTTGTTTCGTAAACTTTTATTTCCTAAAATACGCAAGCATGAAAAAAATAATTTACTTACTTTTTAGCTTTACCCTATTCATGAATTCGATGCAGGGTCAAACAATTATTCTGGATTTTGAAAAACCGGAGACTAGCAGGGATTTTCAATATTTTGGAAGTGGCCTGGATGGGCAGAAAAATAAGATAATCAATAACCCAAGTGCGACTGGGTTGAATACAAGTTTGAAGGTGGCCGAATATGTGAAGCCAGCTGATGCTCAAACCTGGGCAGGTGCATTCATTACGCCTGACTTCGACAAAGCTGTTGATTTAAGTAAGCCTGGTTCATTGGTTTGTATGAAAGTATGGATGAATCAGGTGGGAAACGTGGCTTTAAAATTTGAGGGATCAACCAATGGTGGACCTAATTGGACCGTTACAGAACCTGTAAATAAGGCTAAGGAGTGGGTTGAAATTTGTTTTGATGTAAGCAAGGCATCTATTGAAGATCCATTTAAAGCTGCTTTAGGTTTCAGTTACAAACGTATTGTAGTGTTTGTTGATTTTGGGAAAACGGGAGCCCAATCAGCGGGAACTTCCTACCTCGATGATTTCATTTTGAAACTTCCTCCTGCACCAGGATGTAAAACGGTACTCGATTTTGAAGTGGATTCAACATCGACCGTTTTCCAATATTTTGGTAGTGGATTAGATGGACAAAAGAATAAAGTGGTGAATAACCCTGCAGCAACGGCTGGAAATGATAGTAAAAAAGTAATTGAAATATTTAAACCGGCAGATAGCCAGACCTGGGCGGGTGCATTTAGTTCCCCAAATCCGAAAATTCCTGTAAGTTTTGCCAAACCAGGCTCAAAGATTTGTATGAAAGTGTGGATGAAAAAAGCGGGTGTTTTTGCCGTAAAATTAGAAGGTGCTTCAACAGGTGGTGCCAATTGGGTGCAACAGGTGGAAGTTCCAAAAGCTAAGGAATGGGTAGAAATTTGTTTTGACCCAACTTTACC
This sequence comes from Bacteroidota bacterium, assembly GCA_014190515.1. Taxonomy (GTDB): domain Bacteria; phylum Bacteroidota; class Bacteroidia; order Chitinophagales; family Saprospiraceae; genus BJGN01. The sequence goes on along the minus strand of BJGN01000051.1, from coordinate 10,848 downwards.
GTCATTGGAAGACCCTAAAAAACCAGCTGCCAGCTACACCTATCAAACTATTGTCCTTTTTCCTGATTTTGGAAAAACAGGTGCTACCTCATCTGACACAAATTATGTAGATGATATTAAGGTGTGTACAGAAGCTGCACCCAGTAAGGTTGATGTTGATTTTGCCGTTGATATGAAGAAATATGCCGGCACTTTTCAAACCGTTTATATCAGTGGAACTTTTAATAACTGGTCTGACAGTTCCAATCCACTGCAAGACACGGACAAAGATGGTATCTGGACCACTCGATTATCCCTTGATCCAGGAACTATTCAGTATAAGTTTCAGCTCGATAAATGGGCAAAACAAGAAGAGTTTACAGGAACAGAAACTTGTACTGTTACAGATGGAGGTTTTACCAATAGAAATCTGGTTATTCCAGCGTCAGGTGTTAAAAAGGATACTTTTTGTTTTAATAGCTGTTATGCTTGTGGAAAAGCCATTAAGTTTACGGTTAATCTTGGTACACAGCATATCACCGTTGCTCCAACAGGTATATTCATAGCAGGTGGTGGAAATTTTGGGGTACCGGGAAATTTCCCCCTAAAAGATGCCGACAAAGACGGTATTTACTCCATTACTTTTGAAAGACCCATAGGTTTTACCTCTTTCTATACTTTTACCAATGGTGCTTGTGCCGATTACAGTTGTAAGGAAATTATCAGCGGTCAGGCCTGTGCCAATGCGGATAATTATAATGATCGAAAAATGGGTCCTTTTACTAAAGATACCATTTTAAATACCTGTTTTGGACAGTGTACAACCACAGCAACTTGTGGTGTTCAGGTAACCAGAAAAGTAACTTTCAGGGTAAATATGAAATCTTACGCAAAGTCATTTGTTGGGGTTTATGTGAGCGGTCAATTCAATGAGTGGTCTGCCAATAAAAATCCAATGAGAGATGATGACAATGATAAAATCTGGACAGCAGAAATTAATTTACCTGATGGAAAGTTTGAATTTAAATATCAAATTGACGGATGGACAGCTCAGGAAGAATTCAAAGGTGGAGAATCTTGTACGGTAACCTCTGGCGGATTCACAAACCGGGTTTTAACAGTAAGTAAGGATAGTATTTTAAACGTTGCTTGTTTTAATGCTTGTACAAACTGTGCTACAACAGATGCCAGGGACATTAGCTTCGCCCCTCTGTTCAGCATTTTTCCAAATCCTGCCACCGATGAGATTCAGTTGAATTTAAAATTAGTAGGCTCAGAATCAGCTCGGTGGATGTTGATGGACGCCCTTGGACGTATTTGCCAATCTTACACTTTACCCAAAGCTACACAATCATTAAACATTGATGTATCAGGTCTTCAACCAGGCGTTTATTGGGCCGTAATATATCAGGGTGAAAAAAGAGATGTACGCAAATTGGTGATAAATCCATAAATAAACCAACAAATTGATGGGAATGAGGCTTTTAAAATGCTTATTGATTCTTGCCTCCATTGTAGGAAGTAATGCAGTCTTTGGACAAATAAAAATTACGGGGACCGTTTCGGAAAGTGGAAGTAATGAAAAACTTACAGGTGTCACCGTTTTGATTAAAAATACGCAAGACGGCGTTGTTACCGAATTGGATGGAACCTTTGAATTAACCGTTCCTAATGAAAAAAGTGTTTTAGTTATTTCCTATCTGGGCATGGAAACTAGGGAAATTTTAGTTGGAAATACACGCATTTTTCAAATAATATTAAATCCTTCCTCTTCAGTTATGGATGAAATTGTAGTCGTTGGATACGGCACTCAGATTAGAAGTTCTATATCTGGTGCCGTATCAACGGTTTCCTCAAAAGATTTAGAGGGTGTTCCTTTATTAAGGGCGGAACAAGCTATTCAGGGAAAAACGGCGGGTGTGCAGGTAACCCAAAATTCTGGTTCACCTGGAAGTACCCTGTCTGTAAGAATTAGGGGAACGGGTACTATAAATGATAGTGAGCCGCTTTATCTGGTGGACGGTGTTCCCGTTTCAGGCATTGATTTTTTGAATCCGGGAGATATTGCTACAATAAATGTATTGAAAGATGCAGCATCAGCAGCCATTTATGGTTCAAGAGGTGCCAATGGCGTTGTGGTCATAACGACGAAAACGGGAAAAATGGCTGACAAACAGTACGGTTCTATTCAATATGAAAATTATTTTGGGCAGCAACAAGCCTGGAAAAAAATGAATTTACTCGATGCCAGAGAATATGCCATCTTATCAAATGAAGCCCACATTGCTGGTGGGAAAACGCCTTTGGCTGCTTTTTCAAATCCTGATGCTCTGGGAAAAGGTACAGATTGGCAAGAGGCCATCTTCCAGATTGCACCCATTCAAAGTCATCAGTTATCTCTAACGGGTGGCTCTGCCTTGTCAACCTTCGCGCTTAGCGGTAGTTATTTTAATCAGGCAGGCGTAGTTGGTGGCGCAAAATCGGGTTTTGAGAGATATACGGCCAGACTGAATATTAGCCAACAACTAAAACCCTGGCTAAAAATGAGTGGAAATGTTCTTTATACCAATCTGAATAGAAATGGACTTCCAGAGAATAATGAGTTTAATACACCATTAGTAAGAGCCTTAAATATAGATCCGGTGACTTCCATCCGTAAATTTGATGGAACTTACAATTATTCTATTTATGTGGATACAGATTTGGCAAACCCGGTAAATGCTATTGAAAACCAACATAATAACTGGCAGAGTAATCGTGTTTTGAGCAGTATCCAAGCAGATGTTACTATAAGAAAAGGCTTGGTTTTCAGGTCTTCCTTCAATAGGGATGAGACGTTTGCCAGCCAGTCTATTTTTATTCCAATTTTCAACCTAAGTCTTGATCCTGCGAGCAATGACGCCCCTGCAAGTGAGCGGAACCCGGTTAATACCGTCATAAAAAACGATTTCTCATGGCAAAACTGGCAATGGGAAAACGTGCTTACCTGGGATTATTCCAAAGGGAAACATAAGTTAAACGCTTTGCTGGGCTCAACGGCACTGGCTAACAGTTATTATTTTTTAACAGGTTCAAATACCAATCTGCCCTCGAATCAGGTAAAGGATGCATTTCTTGGAAATACCATTGCACCCAGAGAATCGCAAGGCTCTGGTGATTTCGCGTCGGCCTCGGGAATGCTTTCCTTTTTTACCCGTTTTCAATATGATTACGATAATAAATATCTATTATCTACAACCCTTAGAAGGGATGGCTCTTCCAGATTTGGTAAAAATAACAGGTATGGTTACTTCCCCTCCGTTTCGGCTGGTTGGGTCGTAAGCAGAGAGGATTTTTGGGGCTTGGAAGCCCTAAATTTCCTGAAACTGAGAGCTAGCTGGGGGCAAAATGGAAATGACAGAATTGGAGAGTATAGTTTTACAACCATTGTTTATCCCGGGCAGAATTATACTTTTGGCTCGTCGGAAACCATTACCAGCGGAAGTACTCCTTTAGAGGCCAGTAATCCCGATTTGAAATGGGAAACTGGGGAGCAAATTAATGCGGGTCTCGATCTTGAATTGTTTAATGGAAAATTTCATTTTACGGCAGATTACTATGTAAAGACAACCAGAGATATGCTTGCGAGAATACCCATTCCTACCCTGGTTGGATTGAGGGCGCCTTTTCAGAATGTGGGTACTATGGCCAATAATGGCCTGGAATTATCCTTGCTTTATCAGGGGAAAAAGAAATCATTGAATTACAGTGTAGGGGCAAATATTGGGTTCGTTAAGTCAGAGGTCTTAAGTTTGGGTCTTGGTGGAGAACCTATTATCACGGGAAATGTTTTTTCTGCCGGTAATGTGTCCCGAACAGATGTGGGGTACCCCATCGCTTCTTTTTATGGCTATGTGACAGATGGTATTTTCCAATCGCAAGAGGAAGTTAAAGCACATGCTTTTCAAAATGAAAAAACAGCGCCTGGAGATATTCGTTTTAAAGATCTGAATGGTGACGGTATTATCAATGAGGTAGATCAAACTTATATCGGAAATCCTACCCCTTCTTTTACGTACGGTGTCACTTCCCAGGTTCAATGGAAGGGCTTTGATTTAAGCGTTTTTATTCAGGGAACGCAGGGAAATGATATTTATAATGGCATATTCAGGTATGACTTTTTCTATTCTAACAGACCTCAATCTGCCTTAAACAGATGGACCGGTGCGGGTACCTCAAACTCAGAACCGAGAGTCAATGTAAGTGACCCAAATAAGAATGCCAGGGTGTCGGACCGTTTTATTGAAGATGGTTCCTTTGTGCGGTTAAAGAATATTCAAATAGGATACGACTTAAAGCACAAGTTGTTGAATAAATGGAAAATCGATAAGGCCAGAATTTATTTCAGTGGTCAAAATTTATGGACGCTGACAAAATATTCCGGGTTAGATCCTGAGATTGGAAGTGTAGGTGGTTCCTTGGAATTAGGAATTGACCAAGGTTTCTATCCACAAGCAAGAATGGCCTCAATGGGTTTACAACTTGGATTTTAAAAATAATCAAATGAAGAATCTTAGTATTAATAAATGGTTTGTACTTCTATTTTTATTTTCTTTCAGCAGTTGTGAAGAACTATTGTTAGATAAAAAACCGCTGGTTGGCACAACCATTGACAACTTCTATCAAACAGAGGCCGACGCAGTTTCAGCTATTCATGCTGCCTATGCAGCCTTACAATTTGAAATGTCGCCAGAAGGGCATTTTCGATGGTTTTGGGGCGATATTATGTCTGATGACGCGGTTAAAGGTGGCTCAGGTGATAATGATCAGCCACTTTTGGCTGCTCTTGAACAATTTCAAGGTCCTGTCAATACTGGTTATCTGGCGGCCGAATGGGCTGCTGATTACGAGGGAATTAACAGGGCAAATATTGTGCTGGAGAAAGTTCCCGCTATTGTCATGGACGAAAAATTAAAGAAAAGGATATTGGGCGAAGCCTATTTTCTCAGAGCCTGGTTTTTTTATAATCTGGTTACTATTTTCGGCGACGTCCCTAAGGTGGATCATCTTTTGGCTCCTTCAGAATATAAGATGCCCCGTTCTTCCGCTGAAAGTATCTGGAATTTAATTGAAAGTGATTTGACCATTGCTGTTTCAAATCTTCCCCTTCGAAGCCAATATACACAAGCTGATTTGGGGAGAATTACAAAAGGAGCCGCTCAGGGCTTACTTTTAAAATCGTTGGTGTGGCGTAAAAAGTGGGCGGAAGCTAAAAAAGTGGGGGAAGCTTTAATTTCGTCCGGAGAGTACAAATTAGAGCCCGATTTCAATCGTATTTTTACAAAAGCAGGTGAAAATGGCGTGGAATCAGTGTTTGAGATTCAATATATGACGGAATCAGGGGGAAATTGGGGAAACAACAATAACAATGAAGGAACTTTTACCAATGTTTTTACTCGGGCGAGAGGACAATTCGATGGGTATGGGTTTAATATTCCTACCAAAAGTTTGGTTGACGCTTTTTTAGCCACCGGCACAGAAGATCCCCGTTTAAAAGCTACCGTTTTTAGAGTGGGAGAGCCCATGGGCGATCGCGGAATTTTTACAAAAGAGGCAACGGGGGGCTATCCACATGATTATTATAGCAAAAAATACTTTAATAATAGAAGTGAGCAAGCTACATTCGGAGATCCAAATCCTAACGGAGGAACAAATGACCGGGTAATCAGATACGCTGATGTTTTGCTACTTTTTGCTGAAGCATCCTTTCAGTCAGGCGATCAGGCGAGTGCCAGAAATGCATTGAATCAGGTAAGAGCAAGAGTTAAATTGCCGGAAATAACTTCTTCAGGAAACACATTGTTAGAGGCTATTTATAATGAAAGAAGGTTGGAACTGGCTTTGGAAGGACATCGGTTTTTTGATTTGGTGAGAACCGGGAGAGCAGTAAGTTTTCTGGGTCCTTTAGGATATAAGGAAAATATTCATAAGGTGTTTCCTATTCCTCAATCTCAAATTCAGGCAAGTAATGGTGCTGTTACCCAAAATCAGGGCTATTAATCTACATAAAAGCTAAAGATTATGAAACCAATTTTTTATATATTATCGAGGGGTTTACCCGTTTTTATACTCATCAGCACCCTGTTTTTAAGATGTGAATCTTATCAGGAACCTGATATTCAATTAGGAAAATCACCAGATTTTCCTACCCTTTCGGTTGTCCAGTTAAAAACAGATTCTAATCGGGTGGTGGTTAGTGAGAAAAGTGATTTGGTTTTTGATCGTTTATGGTCGGCCGTTGGTGCCAGTCCCGATAAGACAAAAAAGGGGTTAGATACTTTTTATTTTCCTAAAGCAGGCAGGTATAACATATTATGGTCAGGTTCATTTAAAGGAGGCTCTGGCACTGGGCAGCAAAGTATATCCGTGGTTATACCTAAAGACGCAGTTACTCCTTGTACTGGTTTAGCGACCCTTATAGCAGGTGGTTGTGACCCAACCAGTCGAAAATGCTGGACTTTTAGTAAAAAAGCAGGGGCAGTCGCCGTTGGTCCAACCCCAGGTTCTGCCGAATGGTACACTTCCCCACTAAATGGTCTCCAGAACGAGCAGTACGATGATAATTTTTGTTTTGCCTGGGCAGAAAACAAATTTATTTATGAAAATAATGGATTAACGGTTGATCCTTGGAATGGATATAAGCCGGTACCTTTTTCCTTACCAGGAAAACCACAATGGCAACTTATTCCCATTGGTCCCGCAGGTGTTCCTCGTATTGAACTTCCGGAAGGTGCCTTCATGGGGGTTTGGGATGCCTCAAATGTCTATGATATCGTGAGATTAACGGAAAAAGAGATGATTGTAAGAACTCCGTTTTTAAAAGGAGGTGGTTGGTTTGAATTATATTTTGAAGCTAGATAAACGTTTTAATTTTGAAATACTTAACTTTTTATTCAATTCTGTGCACTTTTTTGTTGTTTTCAATGTCAAAACCGCCCAAAAAGTACAAACTCATCTGGTCTGATGAATTTTCGATACAGGGATTACCAGATGCCAGTAAATGGACTTATGATGTGGGTGATGGTTGTCCCCGAATCTGTGGTTGGGGAAATAACGAGTGGCAATATTACACCGAGGCAGATATCGACAATGCTTCTGTAAAAGATGGAAAATTAACTATTGCAGCCCGACCAGAAAAAATGGGAGGGAAGGAATATACTTCTGCCAGGTTGCTTACCAGAAACAGGGCTTCCTGGAAATATGGCTATTTTGAAATGAGAGCAAAAACACCCGTTGGCTTAGGTACCTGGGCTGCTATCTGGCTCTTGCCAGAGAAAAACAACTACGGAGAATGGCCGGGAAGTGGAGAAATTGATTTGTTGGAACACGTAGGGTTTGCTCAGGATTCTATTTTCGGCACCGTTCATACGGAGGCTTTCAATCACATGATTGGTACGCAAAAGGGAGGAGGCGTTGGTAAAATAAAACCACACGAAGACTATCATTTATATGCCATAGACTGGACTCCTGAAAAAATGGATTTTTTATTTGACGGGAAAATTTATTTTACTTTCTACAAAGAGGCGTTGGCAAATAGTAAACAATGGCCTTTTGATCAACCTTTTCATGTCATTTTGAACCTTGCCGTTGGGGGTAACCTCGGAGGTAAAATGGGGGTTGATGTAACAGCTTTTCCCGCCCGATTTTCTATAGATTATGTGAGAGTTTATCAAAAAAAGGACTAAATGAAAAACCTAATATACATTTTTAAGTTTTTACCCTTTTTACTTTTGCTTCAAGGATGTTTTAAGGAGGGGGATATCGCTGAGCTGCCAGATTATAATGCGCCACAGGTTTCTTTCATTTCTCAAGCACTCTCTATTCCCGAGGGTAATAAAGACACCACCATACAGTTAGGTATTCAACTAAAAGGGGAAAACAGAACCCAAGTGATGGTTAAATATCAGGTTAATGGATTAACAGCTACACCAGGGACTGATTATGAGGCGATTACAGAGGGCAAAATATTCATGAAACCGGGAGAACTTACCGTGTTCATTCCTATTAAAATATTTGGCGATGCCGTTAAGGAGACTGACGAAAAACTGGAAATTGTACTCATTCAAGCTTTAAATGCTACCTTAAGTGAACCTACTCGATTGACAATTACTCTGGTTAACGACGATTTTAGTTTGATTGACAAGATAAATATCCCTAAAACTGGATATATCTCACCCGATGCTTATGCTGGCTTCACCAAAGTCTGGGAGGAGAGTTTTCAGGGAACTAATCTGAATAGTGCCGTTTGGAACTTCGAACTGGGCGATGGTTGTCCGGGAAATTGCAACTGGGGAAATAATGAGTTACAATTTTATCAGGAAAAAAATGCCCAGCTTTCAGACGGATATTTAATCATTGAGGGAAAAAAGGAAACGGTAGGTGGTAAAAATTATACCTCCGCAAGGCTGACAACGCAAAGGAAAAAATCGTTCAAATATGGACGTATTGACATTCGAGCCGCTGTTCCTGAAGGAAAGGGTTATTGGCCAGCGCTCTGGATGTTAGGAGATAATATTCCTCAGGTTTCCTGGCCCGCTTGCGGTGAAATAGATATTATGGAAACGAGTGGTGATAAAATCAACAGAGTGGTGGGTACCGCTCATTTTGGTGCCACACTGGCACAGCATCGGTTTAGAACTGGTGCTACCTTTTCCACCGGTGAATATGATTTTAATACTTCATTCAATGTGTTTTCTATTATCTGGGAAGAAAATAAGATTCAATGGCTGGTTAATAATGTACCATATCATCAATTGACTCCTGCCGATTTGAACGGGCAACCCTATCCCTTTAATCAATCTTTCTTTTTTATTGTCAATCTGGCCATAGGTGGTAATTTTCCCGGCGCACCCGACGCAAGAACCGTTTTTCCCCGTTGGTTTGTTGTGGATTATATAAAAGTATTTCAAAAGGGATAAGGGGATTTCTGAAAATAAACAATTAAATAAGGTAAAAAGCATGTATTTACCCATAAAATTTGTTAATTTCAAAGGTCACTTATTTTTTAATCATTAAACTTTATTAAAATGGATGCTTTTATCAAATCAGGAAAGTACTTGTTAGCTATTCCTATGGCTATTTTCGGACTTTTTCATTTCATTAGTGGTCCAGCCATGGCTGGGATGGTTCCATCAGCTATCCCAGGTGGTGTACTTTGGGTTTATTTGACAGGTATTGCTTTAATTGCAGCAGCAATAGCAATATTACTTGACAAAATGGCAAAATTAGCCGCTGTATTACTTGCCGTTTTATTATTAGTGTTTGTGTTGGTCATTCATTTAAAGGGTGCCATGGCTGGCGACCAATCTGCAACCGCCAGTCTATTGAAAGATATTGCTATAGCTGGGGGCGCCCTTGTTTTTGCAGGGACAAGAAAGAGTTAACTTTAATGTATTTATAAACTATATTTAATTGGAGGGGAATGAAAATTTTTTCATTCCCTTTTTTAATTTTATTATCAAATAATAAATACATGAAATACTTTTGGTTCCTGGTTATCCTTTTTTCTTCCGGTTTAAATGCTCAATCATCTAAGTCTGATTGGCTAATTCATTCCGTTCCTCAAAAAGCAACTGTCAAAGAGGAGGATAATACGCTGGTTATCCAAAATGGATTATTGAGAAGATCCTTTTATTTAGGAAAAAATATAGGATGCTTTGATTTCGTGAATCTGACAAATCATCAGCAACTGATAAGAGCCATAAAGCCAGAAGCTCGCTTGATTATTGATCATAAGGAATACCATATTGGCGGCTTAGTGGGTCAAAAGGAAAATGGATATTTTCTACCAGAATGGCTTCCTTCCCTGACCAAAGGGGAAAATGACTTTATTTTTACCAGTTATCAGGTGTCAGATATTAAACCTGCCATTCAATGGAAATCGAATACCTGGACAGGTAAATTCCTGGCAGCAACCGGGAAAGAACTGGTGCTGAAGTTTGAATCTCCTGTAAATGAGTTGAAAGGATTAAAAGTGGAGGTTCATTATGCACTATATGATGGTATTCCTTTGATAGTAAAATGGTTGACGATTCTCAATGAATCATCCAAAGAGGTGAAATTACACAGGGTGGTAAATGAAGTGTTGGGTTTGGTGGAAGAGGAAAGTGCAGTCGTCGGTTCTCCTGATGAAATGAAAAAACAACATGGTATCTATTTTGAGACCAATTATGCCTTCAATAATGCCATGCGTTATGATATTAGTGATCAGACTACTCATTGGAAAACAGATAGTGTTTATACTTCTCAGGTGAATTACAATTTTCAAACCCCTTGTTTGCTTGAAATTTATCCGGAAAAAGCACCGGGAATCACGCTTAAAAGGGGTGAAATTTTTACTTCAGTTAAAACCAACGAACTTTTGATGGACGGTTATGACAGACAAAGGAGGGGATTGATGTTGAAAAAAATGTATAGAACCATAGCGCCCTGGACTACCCAGAACCCTATTTTTATGCATTTGGTGAGTAAAACTGATGATGAGGTGGTGCGTTGTATCGATCAATGTGTTCAAACAGGTTATGAAGCCGTAATCTTGAGTTTTGGTAGTCATCTGAAGATGGAGGACACTTCGAATATCAATATTACACGTTGGAAGAAATTAGCAGATTATGCTCATAGTAAGGGTATTTTACTTGGCGGTTATGCCCTGTTCAGCAGTCGTCGGATTAGTGACGAACATGATGTTATCGATCCTAAGACAGGAAAACCTGGCGGTGCCCTTTTTGGGAATGCGCCTTGTTTTGGAAGTACCTGGGGACTGGGTTTCAGGGATAAAATCAAGTATTTTTTTGAAAAAACTGGGTTTGATATTTGGGAAAATGATGGTCC
>BJGN01000050.1:7292-20964 GCA_014190515.1 Bacteroidota bacterium | reverse complement strand
ATCAATGGATTAAAAAAAATACCCTGGAGCGATTTGGTCCCGTTCGAAAAGTTACCGCAGAACTTGTTTTTGAAATTGCTTTCGAAGGAATTCAAGAAAGTAAAAGACATAAATCTGGTATTGCCCTTCGTTTTCCAAGAATGGTTCGCTGGCGAAAAGATAAAGTTGTTGCTGAAGCCAATACCTTAGAAGATTTACAGCTTTTGTTGAAAAAGAGCAGATAAAACGCTTATATTCGTAACAAACCTATCTTCATGAGGCATTTTAAGCATTTTCTAACGCTGTCCTTTTTGCTCCTTTATATTTTTGTCCAGGCGCAATTTATCCCAAATAGATATTTTACCCAGGACATTGCCCATTATCAGTTTGCTCTTTCCTTGTATGATACTACGGACGAAATACAAGGTGAGGCCACCATTTTAGTTAGATTCAGGGCAGAATTAGATACGCTTACTCTTGATCTTTCAAATAAAATGCAGGTTACTGATATCAAAAACGACAAAGGAGTTACTTTGAAATTTATTCATCAAAATGATTTAGTTAGTATTCTACTGCCACAAAAAGGAATAACGGGTGGCTCAATAACCCTAAAAATAAGTTATCGAGGCATTCCTGAAGACGGTCTGATAATCGGCACAAACAAATATGGCGACAGAACCTTTTTTGGCGATAACTGGCCAAACAGAGCGCATAAATGGCTCCCGAGTAATGATCATCCAAGGGATAAAGCAACCGTCGAATTTATTGTTACCGCCCCAGAACACTACCAGGTAGTTGGCAATGGGGAAAAAACACAGGAATATCCTAATGGCTTAGGATTTAAAACGACCCATTGGAAGGAAAAAGTACCGCTTCCAACCAAGGTTATGGTCATCGGCGCAGCAAAATTTGCCGTGGAACATTCCGGTCTCATACAGGGAATTCCGTCGTCTATTTACGTTTTTCCCCAAAACCGAACGGAAGGTTTATCAGACTTTAAACCATCCCTTTTAGTTTTAGACTGGTTTTCCAGAAATATAGGCCCATTTCCATTTAGTAAATTAGCTCATGTGCAATCTAAAACCCGATGGGGCGGCATGGAAAATGCCGGTGCTATTTTCTATTTTGAAAATTCAGTCAATGGTAAAAATGAAAGGGAAAGTCTTATCGCTCATGAAACAGCCCATCAATGGTTTGGAAATTCTGCTTCTGAAGCCGATTGGCGTCATGTTTGGTTAAGTGAAGGTTTTGCCACCTATTGTACCGTCCTTTATTTAGAGGATCGATACGGTGGGGAAAGGCGCACACAAGAATTATTATCACAAAGAAAAACCATAATTTCTTATTTTGAAAAAGTAAAAACACCTATAGTTGATCTGAATGTCAAGGACATAAATACCGTTTTGAGCACAAATACATACCAAAAGGCAGGTTGGGTGTTGCACATGTTAAGGAATAAAACAGGAGATGAACTATTTTGGAAAGGATTAAGAACCTATTATGCAAGGTATAAATATAGCAATGCATTGACAGAAGATTTTCAGCGTGTTATGGAAGAAGTTAGTGGAATATCTCTCCAGGAATTTTTCAAACAATGGTTCTACCAATCTGGTCATCCGCAGCTAAAGTATGACTGGAAGTGGAATGAGAGCAAAAAAGAATTACAACTGACTATAGCACAGCTTCAAAATGCAATGTTTTCATTTCCGCTGGAAGTTGCTCTTTTAGATGTACAAAAAAACGTAATAGAAACATTTACTATATCTGTTAGTGATAAGAATACCACCTTTTCAAGAAAAGTGAAGGAAAAACCATCCTCCATTCTATTGGATCCGCGAACCCATTTATTATTTGATATAAAATAAAATATCATGTTAGACATTCAGAAAAAACTTAGCCCTGCTTTTTATGCCATCCTAAGTTTGCCATCCACTGCCATGGGCTTTGCTTTGTCTGTTCAGATTTCAGCTTTAAGCTGGATATTGAGCACTCAATACAATTTAGCCATTCATGAAATAGGACTCGTTTGGGCTGCTGGCCCCATTGCAGGTATTTTTGGGCAAGTTATCGTTGGAATGATCAGTGATGAAGTTTGGTTTTGGGGCGGAAGGAGAAGACCTTTTATACTCATTGGTGGAACACTGTCTGCGCTCATGCTGTTAGCATTACCCTTTATAGGCGTTATTTCAAGGGGTCTGGGATTTGAAAGCGTTGTTGGCATAGCTATTTTAATTGCCCTTACTCTCGATTTATCCATAAATATCAGTTTCAATCCGACCCGATCCATTATTGCCGATGTCACTCCCTCTGGCAATGAAAGGACAAAAGGTTACACCTGGATGCAAACCATTTCCGGTACTTTTGGCGTAGGCGCCTATGCCATTGGGGCCATTTGGGGAAATTATGCATTAATTTATGCTGGGGCCATTATTGTTTTTCTCATTAGCTTTATCCCAATCTGGTTTATAAAAGAACCAGAAAAACTGAGTGAAAAAGAGGAGGTTTTAAGTGCAACGCCAGATAAAAATAAATGGATTTCAGCGTTATTTAGCATCAAGCCTCTTTGGGGATTTTTAGCTTATGCACCATTGGGTATGTTTAAAAAACTAAGTGGCCAATCCCTATCGCCCGGTATTTTAGAATTGGCCTGCCTGTTATTAACCATATATGGTATTTTCCAGGTACTAAAACAACCTGAAAGCGAAGTAGCTAATTCTCGAAGCAATGAAATAGGGTTTCAGAGAATTCTGGCAGCTCATGCCTTTACGTGGATGGGTATTCAAACGATGTTTATTTATATGTTTGCATTCATTCAAAACAAAATGAGTTTCCTTTCTGAAAATGATTTGGGAAGAGTAATTTCTCTATCTTTTCTTCTTTTAAATGCCGTGGCAGCCATTCTTCCCGCCATTTTCCTACAACCTTTGAGTGAAAAATGGGGAAAAGTTAACATTCATTTACTAAGTATTACAACGATGTCTCTTGGATATCTGGGAATTTATTTCTGGGGAAATTCCCCCTTTAATCTCTATATTATGATGTCTATTTTGGGCATCGGATGGGCCGCGACCGTTAGTTTACCTTTTGCTATTATGTCGCAAAAGGTGGAACAAGGAAAAATGGGTAAGTACATGGGATTATTTAACCTCTCCGTTGTATTACCGCAGCTAGTAAGTAGCCTGATTATTGGGGAGTTTATATCTCAGGCTGAAAATAAAGGAATAATCTTCTTAATCTGTTCTGCTTGTCTGGGAATATCTGCTATAATATGGTCCTCCGTAAAGGAACCAGTTAAATAAAAAAAATACGCATAAACAGTACGATGCGTACTTTTCGATCGAATATTCCCCTATTTCATCGAAAAATACGCATCGTTAAAGATAAAACAGGATTTAATTATCCCGCCCCAAGAGCGGAAATAGCCACCATATTAACAATTTCCCTGGTGGAGCTACCTAATTGGAGTACATTCACCGGATGTTTCAAGCCCATCAAGATAGGTCCGATTTTTTCAATACCGGCAACTTCTTTTACCAGATTATAGGCAATATTAGAAGCAGAGAGATTAGGGAATATCAAAATATTTGCCCCATTTCCGTCAGCCAGGCTACAAAACGGGTGATTATTCTTTAACAAATCCTGATGAAAAGGAAGATGTGCCTGCATTTCCCCATCTACCATCATTTCCGGATGTCGGGCTTTCAATATTTGCACAGCGCGACGCATTTTTTCAGGATCATCGCCATCGGCGGTGCCAAAATTTGAATAACTAAGCAAAGCCAAACGAGGTTTAATATTAAACTTAGTGACCTGGTCGGCGGCTAATTCAGCAATTTCAACAATTTCCTCCACAGAAGGATTAAAATTCACGGTGGTATCAGCCAGGAAAAGCGGTCCGAATCTGCTCATAAGAATGTACATCCCTGACACTTTTTTGATCCCTTCTTTCCGTCCAACGATTTGAAGAGCAGGCCTCACCGTTTCCGGATAATTTCTGGTCATTCCTCCTATCATAGCGTCGGCGGCACCCAATTCCACCATCATAGCACCATAATAATTACGTCTTTTTATGAGATCGTGGGCTTCCGATTTATTGGTACCCTTTCTTTGTCTTTTCTCAAACAAGCGTTCTGCATATTCCAAAAGCAGATTTGCTTCGGACTCAGACTGAGGAATTTTTGGATCTATAATAATAGGATTATTCAGATTCAGTTTATTTTCCAGAATAAGCTGATTGATCCTTTCTACATTTCCCAATAAAATAGGTTTTGCTATACCCTCTTCAATTACTTCTCTTGCTGCTTTGAGAACCATTGGATTTTCAGCATCCGCGAACACAATTCTTTTAGGATTTTGCCTTGCCTTATTGATAATAGCTCTTGTGAGCGTATTATCTAAGCCGAGGCGTTTCGAGAGCTGCATTTTATAAGCGTCCCAATCGGTAATTGGAAATTTAGACACGCCTGAATCCATGGCAGCTTTAGCGACAGCGGGAGCCACGGTAGTAAGCAAACGGGGATCGACAGGTTTTGGAATAATATAATTTTTCCCAAACACCATATTATCCTTTCCATAAGCCAGATTAACTCTGTCTGGAACGGGTTCTTTTGCCAATGCGGCGAGCGCCAAAACGGCAGCGAGTTTCATTTCCTCATTTATTACTTTCGAGCGAACATCGAGCGCCCCTCTGAAGATGTAAGGGAATCCTAATACATTATTCACTTGATTAGGATAATCACTACGACCGGTAGCTACGATACTATCTGGGCGGGAAGCGAGTGCCTCCTCATAACTTATTTCCGGGGTAGGATTTGCTAAAGCGAAGATAATCGGTTCATTAGCCATTACTTTAATCATTTCCCCATTGAGCACATTTCCCTTTGAAAGACCTATGAATACGTCAGCATTATGAAGACAATCGGCTAAAGAAATATCTATTGGCGCGTGATTATTAGCAAATTCAATTTTTTTACCATCCAGGTTTGTCCGATCCGGGTGAATTAACCCTTTAGAATCGAACATGAAAATATTTTGCTTAAGCGCACCCAGTGCATGATACATTTTGGAACAAGAAATAGCAGAAGCACCTGCACCATTCACTACAATTTTAGCAGATTTAATATCTTTTCCAACAATTTCCAGCGCGTTGAGCAAAGCTGCGGCACTAATAATGGCCGTTCCATGCTGATCGTCGTGCATGACAGGAATATTCAACTCCTTCTTGAGTCTCTCTTCAATTTCGAAGCATTCAGGAGCAGAAATATCCTCCAGATTAACTCCACCGAAAGTAGGTTCCAAAATTTTGACTGTTCTAACGAACTCGTCCACATTTTTTGTATCCAATTCGATATCAAAAACATCAATATCGGCATAAATTTTAAATAAAAGACCTTTTCCCTCCATCACCGGTTTTCCAGCCAAGGCACCAATGTCTCCCAATCCGAGCACCGCGGTACCATTGGAAATAACGGCCACTAAATTACCTTTTGCTGTATATTTATAAGCGTCCTCAGGATTTGCTTCAATGGCAAGACACGGCTCTGCAACCCCCGGGGAATAGGCCAAAGTTAAATCTCTTTGAGTAGCCGTTTCTTTTGATGGAATAACTTCAATTTTTCCAGGCCTTCCTTTAGCATGATAATGCAAGGCTTCTTCCTTAGTGGTTTTCATATTAGGTTTTTATTGGCAATTATTTAATTAGGAACACAATTTTAGGACTTTTTTTTTATAAATGCGTCACAATAAAAAATAAAAAGAAAGGGTTTTTATTTTTTGTAAAATGTACTATATTTGCACTTTATTTGAAAGACAAAATAATCAGCGATGAAAAAGGATATACATCCAAGTAATTATAGAATGGTTGTGTTCAAGGACTTTTCCTGTGACGTTTCTTGGTTAACAAGAAGTTGTGCTAATACAAGAGATTCGATTGTATGGGAAGACGGAAAAGAATACCCATTAATTAAGCTTGAAATTTCTAACAATTCCCACCCGTTCTTTACTGGTAAGATGAAATTTGTTGACACGGCAGGTCGTATTGATAAATTCAATAAGAAATTCGGGAATACTAAGTTTAATAAAGAAATTTAAATTTTTATTCTAAACTTGAAAGTCCCAATCTTACTCCGGTTGGGACTTTTTGTGTATTTATTAATGCCAAAAAACAAAGTATGGCGCAAGTAATTCTTTTCGATGGCGAAGCCCGTGAGAATCTTTTACCTCTTACACACTTAAAGCCTGTCTGTGATTTGCGGATTGGTCTTTTAACCATTAGAGAAAAATGGTCACATTACCTGGGATTTCCAGTGAGTGTGGTTACGCAGGACTATTTATCAGAATTATATCCGCTCGAATATGATACCGAAAATTATGTAATTAACGGTGCTGTATTACCTTCCGACGCTTTAGTTGCTTTGATTAGGCAAATGGATATTAATGAGGCCTTCCTTCATGAAGACCAATTGGTTGTGGCCAAACTTGATCAAAAGCAACTGCGCAAATTAATAGACGATGAAGCCATTGAAGAGCTTGATGCTCAAGACCTTCAAGACACGCCATTTTTAAAAATAAGCTCACTTACCGACTTAATTCTCCTGAACGAAGCCGCCATTATTGACGATTTTCGTTTACTTAGCAAAATGCGTAAGTCCATGCCCTTACCTCCGGGAAATACCCTTATCGGTCCTTCCGATAAGTTATTTATAGAGGTAGGAGCCACCGTTCAGGGTTCTTACCTGAACACAACGACCGGGCCTATTTATTTATCTCGAAATTCCTCTATTCTGGAAGGATGTTTTATCCGGGGTCCCTTCGCATTGGGAGAAAATTCGATTTTACGGATGGGCACTAAAGTTTATGGACCGTTTGCTACAGGTCCCTTTTGTAAAATAGGTGGGGAGATAGAATCCTCTCTATTTCAAGGATATAGTAACAAGTCTTATGAAGGTTACCTAGGTCACAGCATCATCGGAAATTGGTGTAATCTTGGGGCGGGAACGCAGGCTGCCAGTGTACAACACACCTATGATGAAATAGAAATGTGGAATGAAGGCGATGAACAATTCATCCCTACAGGCACACAATCTATGGGTGCTGTTTTAGGCGATCATACAAAAACGGCCAATGGAACCGTTTTCACTCCTGGCTCTGTAACAGGTATTTGTGCCAATACGCTAACCCCTGGTATTGCCCCACGCTTTATCCCGTCTTTTGCCGCATCAGAAAATGGACAGGTAAAAATCACTTTCTCTCCGGAAAATGCCTTTCGTGCCGCCGAGCAGATGATGACAAGAAGGCAGGCGGATCTTACTCTTCAACAAAGATTACTCTTGCTTAAAATTTTTGAGATTACCTCATACCAAAGACCTTGGGAGAAATAAATAGATTTACTGTCCCCTTTTGGAAAAAAATACTAAGTCATCTGATTGAATTTCCGTTGGAAACTATCTCAGGTCAAAATGATTTACCTCTAACCGTTTGCTTGCATAAAGGTCGTTTTCAATTGTATTCTGACCAGGCAATCTACTCCTGGGATGATCTCTACTCTCAATTTCGAGATGTGTTTATTCATCTGTCCCCTGAAATTAAGGATAAAAAAGAAGTGCTCTTATTAGGATTAGGACTGGGTAGTATTCCCTATTTATTGGAAAAAAATATGGGTGTTGATGCCTATTATACAGCTATCGAAATAGATGAAAACATCATTTATCTCGCTGAAAAATATACTCTGCAATATTTAAATTCAGGCATTAGTACTGTTCAGGCCGATGCTCTGGCTTTTCCGTTCTATACCGAAGAAAAATTTGACCTCATCTGTTTTGATGTTTTCAATGATAATAAGACGCCCCTAGATTTCTTTTCAACAGATTATTTCGAAGCCTTAAAAGAATGCTTAGAGCCTAATGGATTACTACTATTTAACGTTCTCAGGGCTCAACAACCTCCCATAGAAAATATATTGAGCGTTTTTCCAAGTGCAGTTCCCTTTACATCAAATGAAAATGA
The DNA here is from genome assembly GCA_014190515.1 of Bacteroidota bacterium. Taxonomy (GTDB): domain Bacteria; phylum Bacteroidota; class Bacteroidia; order Chitinophagales; family Saprospiraceae; genus BJGN01. The sequence goes on along the minus strand of BJGN01000050.1, from coordinate 12,981 downwards.
TGTTTGGATAGCAAGGCATGTTTAGAAATTTTGAGACTACAATCCACTTCAAATCATTCCTCAATGACATCCGTTGTTATTTTTTTTGTACTCAATAGCGAAAATAGTTTTTTAGCCTCATCCCATCGGTAGTAAGAATAATCCAAATCTACTTTATCATAATTATTCTCATTTGATTTAGATTTATAGCAAATGAATAAATCGCTATGCTTTTCATATAAAATATTGTTATTCTGATCATGGTATATGCCTCGGTAACTGTTTTCATAGCTTAATGGCAGTTTATAAATTTTACCATTCAAAACATCAACTATAACACCAAGTGACAGACCTGCACCAGCACCCCAGAGGACCACGATATAATGACCACCAAAATTTATTTGACCCTTATTATATTGTTCGGTGATAGCTGATTTATATTTTGACCCCAGTGGATGACTACTAAGGTTAACAGGTACTTTTTTTGTTGATATCTCTCCGACTGGAAAATCTTTAAAAGAAAATTCCTCGATATTCTGCCCAATTAATGCTTGGGAAAATAGTATCATGGCTATAATAAATATATTATTAATCATAAATTTCTGGTAATAAAGATTTAAGAACAAAAAAAACTTACCAATGTCAATACGTTGCTATATTTTGTACTGATTAGAAAATTTACCAGCAAATGCATTATCATTTTCTTAAAACTTTAGTTGTAAGAAATAATCAAGGCGTGGTAAAAGCCACAGGAATTTGTTTTCCATTAAAATAATGATGCCCGTTTAGAGCAAAATTAGATATAAAATCAGCCATTTTATGAGCACTAATGGGTGCTTCGTAACCGGGAAAAGCTTGTGATAACATTTCAGTTTGTACCGCTCCAAGCGCTAACGCATTCACAGAAATACCTTTACCACTAAATTCTACAGCTAAACATTCAGTCAAAGTTCCTAAAGCAGCTTTAGAAGCACTGTATGCACTCAAACCTGGAAATTTACTGCTTCCTTGAAATCCACCCATTGAGGTAATATTAACGATATGGGCATTTCCGCTTAAAAGAAGCCAGGGATAAAGAAAACGAATCAACCTTGCCGGACTAAACACATTCACTTCAAATTGCTTTTGCCAATCTTCTTCCGATTGTTCCACAAAGGGTTTATTTACTAAAAAACCAGCATTATTGATAACAATATCGACACCGTTCATAGCATTTAGGGTGTTTGATAATGGATAAAAATCATCCTTTACCAAATCTAATTCAAAAGGAAAAAGACGATGTTCTTTTATGGCCTGGTTAAAAACAGGTATGGATTGATCCAGCGGTTTTCTTGCTATAGCTATTACCTCATGATTTTGGTCCAGAAGGAATTGACATAAAAGTTCAAAACCAATACCTTGGCTTGTACCTGTTATTAAAATTTTAGACATATTATAAATCACCTTTTTGTGGACGAATAACTATTTCCTCTATCACGGTATTGCTTGGCATTTCCCAAGCCTTCCAAACGGCATCGGCTACTGCATCAGCGGATAAAATCCTGTTTGATTCCAAAGGAATACCATCCCAGGAAGAGGTTAATGTTTGGCCTGGTAATACCGCTGTTACTTTAATTTCTCTTTCTAAAAATGATTTCCGAAGCATTTTTGTCCAGGCCAGCTGAGCTACTTTCGATATGCTGTAAGCGGGACTATCGAAACGTGGTTCATTGGAAACAACACTGCAAACAGAAAAAATATGGGTTCCCTTTTTAAAAGAAGATTGCCATTTTTGACATAAAAAATGATTGCTAAGCACATGCAATTGCATAAAATCATCAAGATTGGGACTATCATCGGGGTTTAACAGTTCACCCATACCAAATAGGCCTGCATTGAGCACTAAAACATCCATTGATGATAAGGTCGCCAAGGCAAACTGCGAAAGAGAGCTCAACTGAGATTTATCCATTAAATCAATCGAAAAGGTAGCAAAACGCTGAGCAGGAAATTTTTGTTGTAATTCACCACTTTTTGCCTGCAATCCTTCGATATCCCGGGCAATCATCAACAAATCAAAACCATTTTCAGCAAATCTATTAGCTATTGACCAACCAATACCCTTCGAAGCGCCTGTAATTATGGCAACTGGCATTATTTCTATTTATTTCTTAAACTGAATACGGGTTCTATTTGTTTAATTTGATTAATTTTAACTTTTAAATCGTCTTTAACAATAGGAAAGTGGTAATAACTAAATTATTAGATCATCTGGGAAAGTACCTTATTTTGATGGGAAACGCCTTTTCAAAGCCAGAGAAGACGTCTATGTACTACAGAGAGGTCATTCGACAGATGCATGACATTGGGGTAGGTTCCCTCATTATAGTTTTTATCATTTCTCTATTTATCGGGGCAGTTACTGCCATTCAGTTTGCTTATCAGCTAGATGGTACTTTAGTACCAGATTATTATATTGGGTACGTGGTAAGAGATATGACCATTATAGAATTGGCGCCAACCATCACCTGCCTGGTTTTAGCTGGAAAAGTTGGCTCGAACATGGCTTCTGAAATTGGGGGTATGCGTCAGAAAGAGCATATCGATGCCATGGAAATCATGGGTGTCAATACCGCTGCCTATCTAATAATGCCAAAAGTTTTAGCAGCCGTGATAATCATTCCCATTTTAGTAGCTATCGCAGCTTTTGTCAGTATTGGTGGAGGATTTATTGCATCAGTTCCAACAGGATTGCTCTCAGGACAAGAATTTGTCATGGGACTAAGATCATTTTTTATGCCATACAATGTTTTCATGATGTTTGTTAAATCCTTGGTATTTGCTTTTTTACTCACTTCCATTTCTTGTTATCAAGGTTACAACGTAAAAGGTGGTAGCATAGAATTGGGAAAGGCAAGTACTAACGCCGTGGTTATTAGTGATATCATGATTTTATTGGCAGATTATCTGATTGCTGTCGTTTTAATTTAATATGTTTTATATAGACTTATGATAAAAATTAGCGGTATTTATAAATCGTTCGGAAATACTCCTGTTTTAAAAAACATTTCGACCGAGTTTAAACCTGGAAAGACCAATTTAATTATTGGAAAATCAGGAGCAGGGAAAACGGTCCTATTAAAACTATTGGTTGGCTTAATCGCGCCAAATGAAGGGCAAATTTTTTACGACCAGGTAGATTTTCTACAATTAAAAAAGAAGGATTTAAGGACTTTAAGGATGAAAGTAGGCATGCTTTTTCAAGGCTCAGCTTTATTTGACTCCCTAACTGTGGAGGAAAATATTCGGTTTCCATTAGATATGTTTACCGAAATGACGAAAAAAGAAAAATCTGATCGTGTAAATACCTGTTTAAATAGAGTTAGTTTAGATGGGGTTAACGCAAAATTTCCATCGGAATTAAGTGGTGGCATGCAGAAAAGGGTAGGTATTGCGCGGGCCATTGTTTTAAATCCGTCCTATCTTTTTTGTGATGAACCCAATTCAGGACTTGACCCAAAAACTTCTTTAGTCATTGACGAACTGATTAAAGACATTACCATTGAAAACAATATGACTACCATCATAAATACTCACGACATGAACTCTGTGATGGAAATTGGTGATAATGTGGTACTTCTGCACGAAGGTAAAATTTGTTGGCAAGGAAATAAGGATGAAATCATGGCTAGCGACAATGAAATACTACATGATTTTATTTTTGCATCTCCTTTCCTGCAAAGATTACGTAATGCAGCTGTATCCAATGGTTTTAATATATAATCAAAATAAAGAAAAGCAATTAGTGCTTTTTATCGGTCTAATTATTTAATTTTGTGTTTTATTTTATTCCATCTGCCCAGGTGGTGAAATTGGTAGACATGCTACTTTGAGGTGGTAGTGCTCGTAAGGGTGTGCAGGTTCGAATCCTGTCCTGGGCACAAAAATAAAAAGGGCGGTATTTAACTTTATGCCGCCTTTTTTTATTTTAATTACTTAAAATATGGATGCATCATTTTGGAATGAACGTTATGTTTCAAAGGAATACGTTTACGGTAAAGAACCTAATATATTTTTCAAAGATTTCATACATCAAAAATTACGCATCCCTGGGAAATTACTGCTTCCTGCAGAAGGAGAAGGCAGAAATGCCGTTTTTGCGGCACTCAATGGTTATCAGGTAACCGCTTTTGATTTTAGTACAGATGCAAAAAATAAGGCACAATTCTTAGCCAGCGAAAGAAATGTATCTATTGAATACCTGACTTCCGATATCTCTTCTTTCGATTTTACACCTGAAACATTTGATGTTGCAGGTTTATTTTTTGTGCATCTGCCACCTGTTGAAAGAACCTCTTTCCATGCCTCTGTCATTTCCTCGCTTTTACCTGGAGGATTGATTTGTTTGGAAGCCTTTCATACCGATCAAATAGAATTTCATTCGGGAGGTCCAAAAAAGAAAGATATGTTAATGGATGTAGAGCAGTTGACAAATGATTTCAAGTCAATGGATATTTTACACCTGACAAAAATAGAAAGAGTCCTTGATGAGGGCCCTTTCCATCAAGGTAAAGCTGCTTTAGTACAGCTAATAGCAAAAAAGAAGTAAATTATGACAGCAGCAAAAAAAAGTAACAAAGTTTATACCACATTCGCGTTCAAATGTCCAAAATGTGCGAAAGGAGATTTGTATCCAACGGGTACTTTTTCATTTTCAAAACCCTTTGAAATGAATGATACCTGCAATCATTGTGAGCAGAAATTCTTTCCTGAACCTGGTTTTTATTACGGAGCCATGTTTATATCTTATATATTTACAGGTTGGTTTTCCATTGCATTTGTTTTACTTTTACATTGGATATTTAAATGGAATACTACCGCCTCTTTTGCGGCATTAATTGCTATTTTAGCTTTATTTTTCGTATATATCTTCAGATTATCCAGATCTATCTGGCTAAATCTAATGGTGAAATATGACCCGCCAACGGATAAATAATTTTTAAGCTTTTATTGGAATTTAAATGGATAACTCACAAATTTTAAACTATATAAGGTCAGGATACCCCCAATTGGCTGAAAAATCACTACAGGATGAAATAGCTTCCTTTGGTAAGGTTATTACTTTTAAAAGTGGTAATATTATTCTTGACATTGGAAGCTACATAAAAAGTATGCCCTTAATCATTTCCGGTTTAATTAAGGCGGTGAGAGAGGATTCCGAAGGAAATGAGATTTTTCTATATTATCTGGCTGATGGGGAGACATGTAGTATGTCATTTACTTGTTGCCTGATGAATAAAAAAAGTGAAATTAGAACCATTGCCGAGGAGGATACCATGCTAATTAGTATCCCGTCAAAGTATATGGACGAATGGATGTCAAAATATGCAAGCTGGCGCAATTGGGTCATGAAAAGTTACGAACTTCGAATGAAGGAATTACTAAAAACTATTGATAGTATCGCTTTTCAAAAAATGGATGAACGCTTGCTCGCCTATCTACAAAATAAAGCGGAAAAATTACACTCAAAAATATTGCATACCACACATCAGGAAATAGCTTACGATTTGAATGCGTCCAGGGAAGCAGTATCCAGGTTACTAAAACAACTGGAAAATGATCATTATGTAGTCTTGGGGAGAAATAAAATTGAAATTCTAACCAAGTGAGAAGAAAAGATTATGCGATTTTATACACATAGTTTCTTAGCCCTCTTCTTTTCCCTATATTC
>BJGN01000050.1:0-6496 GCA_014190515.1 Bacteroidota bacterium | reverse complement strand
TGTGAAAATGACCAGGAACGCACGGCCTTGTATGCATTAAGAGCCAGTTTTAGAAATAGTAGAGCCGTCGATGAAATGATGGACATTTATAGTCTTCATCCAAAAAGCAACTATTTAGAATCTATTCTCATTCAAGAAATAGAAAAACAAGAAAAAAAGCCGGTAGTTGAGTATATTAAAAAACTCGACTCTTTTGTAAAACAAGTGATTGATGAAAAAAAAGTAGCTCATCTGGAAATCTGGCTCCTGGCATTAGGGTATTTAAATTACTTAAATAATGATTATTTTGAAGCCAAATTGGCTTTTAATGCAGCCAGAGAATATACTCAATCCAAAGCTCTTTTGGAACAAATATCCATATTTAATATGGCCATTGAAATAAAAGAATGGGAAAAAATAAATGAGGAAGTTGCTCAACGTATCTGGGAGTTTCAATCTGAAAATGAAGTCTTTAATAGATACCCTACCCTTCAGTCATTATTATCAAAGCAAGTTTTCCAAAATTTGAAAAATCATGGAAATCCTGGGCTTGCTTTATTGTATAGTTTTGGATTTAATGCTGTAAAAGTTAACCCCAGTGAAGAGGTTATCCGTGATCTAAAAGAATTAACGAAAAAAGAAATTATTAATCCTTTTGAAAAGAGCCTCATGGATCTTCCAAAAAAGCAATTCAATACTGAAATTCAGGCACTTTATGCCACCTGGTTAATGACTTTAAACGAATGGGAGGCAGCTGAAAAAGCCTGGCAGGAAATTCCCTTTGCTGATATCGAATTATTTGGAAAATCAAATCCATTTGTTGAAAGATTAAATGAATGCGTCCATTGTCCTGTAAAATCAAATGAAAGGCAATTAACCAAACCTCAAATTGTAGCTGAAATGTTAAAACTACAGTATGACATTAAAGCTAACAGAACCGAAAGTCCTCAATACTACTATAAAATGGGACTTGGACTTTATAATATGTCCTATTTTGGTTATGCCTGGAACGTCCTCGATTATTTCCGGAGCGGTTCAAGTCTTAAGGCTGAAAGATTAGAAAATTCCCCAGACATTATGAAACACCCTCTTTACCCTAACGGGAATAGAGAAAACATTGATTTATCAAAAGCATTAGGCTACTTTGAAAAATCCATTTCCTTAAGTACGGATAAAGAATTAAGTGCCAGGGCTACCTTTATGGCTGCGCGTTGTGAACAAAAAATGTCTCATGTTACCAAAACAGCTAACAACAGAAAATATTTTGCCTTATTGAAAACAAAATACAAGGATACTAACTACTATGATAAAGTCATTGAAAGCTGCAAATATTTCAAATATTATGTCAACTAACTAAAGTTTGTGTGCAAATGAAATTCAATAAAAAATGACCTGTTTGGGGTTTTTAATATTTCGTTTTAAATACATTAGAAAATACATTTAGCCTGCCAGAAACATTCAATTTTGAAAAAAAATCTACATTATAAACTTATTTATTTGATTATAAATTTATAGCAACACATAAACTTCGAGAATAAAATCAAGCAGTTTAATTCATCTTATCTTTAATCATTAGATTTAACAGCGTACTGGCAGCAAGGGCAATTTTTGTCCCTGGTCCAAAAATGGCACTTACTCCAGCTTGGTATAAAAAATCATAATCGGCTGGAGGAATTACCCCCCCGACGATAACTTTAATATCAGATCGACCATATAAAGCAAGAGCTTCTATTGTATCAGGAACGAGTGTTTTATGCCCAGCGGCGAGAGATGAAATACCTAAAATATGAACATCATTTTCAACGGCTTGCCGCGCAGCTTCTTGTGGTGTTTGGAACAACGGACCTAAATCGACATCGAAGCCAACGTCAGCAAAACTAGTGGCAATAATTTTTGCTCCCCTATCGTGACCATCCTGCCCCAGCTTAGCAATCAGAATTCTTGGTCGTCGGCCATCCAATGCTTCCCATTGGTCAGAAAGCTCCATGGCATGAATAAAATCGGCATCCATAGCGAGTTCTTTTCCATAAACGCCTGAAATAGTATTATTTACTGGTTTATACCTACCAAAAACCTTTTCCAGGGCATAAGATATTTCACCTAAAGTACCTCTCAGTCTGGCGACTTTAACGGCACCCTCCAACAAATTTCCATTTCCAGAAATGGCTATTTGTTTAAGTTCATCTAAAGCTATTTCAAGCGCTTGATTATTTCTATTTGCTTTAAGTTTATGAAGTCTTTCTATTTGAATATTGCGAACTTTTTGGGTATCGACATCTAATAAATTGATTAAAGGAACATTTTCAGATGGGAAAATATTCACCCCAACGATTTTATCCTTGCCGGTATCAATTCTACCTTGTTTTTTAGCTGCCGCCTCTTCAATTCTCATTTTGGGTAAACCCTGAGCAATAGCTTTTGTCATACCACCCAGCGCTTCAACTTCCTCTATTAAAGTTAATGCTTTAACCACCAAATCATGAGTGAGAGATTCTACGTAATATGACCCAGCAAAAGGGTCAACGGCTTGAGTGATTCCTGCTTCTTTTTGAAGATAAATCTGAGTATCTCTGGCTATTTTAGCAGAAAACTCAGAAGGTAAAGCCATTGCCTCATCCAAGGAATTGGTATGTAAAGACTGTGTTCCACCAAAAACAGCAGACAAAGCCTCTATGGTAGTTCTACAAACATTATTGAAAGGATCTTGTGCCGTTAGACTCCAACCCGACGTTTGGCAATGCGTTCTTAAAGATAAAGACTTAGCACTCTTCGGATTAAATTCGCTCATTAACTTGGCCCAAAGTAATCTCCCCGCTCTCAGTTTTGCGATTTCATTAAAATGCTGCATACCAATAGCCCAAAAGAAAGAAAGTCGGGGTGCAAACTCATCGATTTCAAGACCGGCTTTTAGTCCTGCACGTACATATTCCAGACCATCTGCCAGTGTGTAGGCAAGTTCCAGTTCTGCGGGTGCCCCCGCTTCGTGTAAATGATAACCACTAATACTAATAGAGTTATAGCGAGGCATTTTCTTTGTTGTGTAGGCAAAAATATCTGAAATGATTCTAATAGAAGGCTCTGGCGGATAAATAAACGTATTTCGCACCATAAACTCTTTTAGTATATCATTTTGGATGGTTCCCTGAAGTTTTTCAGATGCTACGCCCTGTTCTTCTGCAGCCACAATATAAAAAGCCAGAATGGGAATAACCGCACCATTCATTGTCATAGAAACGGTCATTTCATCAAGAGGAATCTGATCAAATAAAATCTTCATATCCTCCACCGAATCAATGGCAACACCTGCTTTACCAACATCACCTTTTACTCGTTCATGGTCAGAGTCATAACCTCTATGCGTCGCTAAATCAAAGGCTACAGACAAGCCTTTTTGTCCTTGTGCCAAATTTCTCCGATAGAAGGCATTACTTTCCTCGGCGGTAGAAAATCCTGCATATTGTCTTATTGTCCAAGGCTTCTGAACATACATGGTTGCATGTGGACCACTCAAAAAAGGAGGTAATCCAGCACAAAAACCTACATGACTTACCTCTTTGAGATCATCATTAGTAAAAACTCTTTTAGGGTTCTCTGATGTATCATTTGAGATAGAAGAACCATTCTCAAACGAAGGAAGAGGATACTCTGCAACCAGGTCGAAATCTAAAATATGAGATTCAAAATCAGGAGGTAAAGACATGGAAGAAAAATAATTAAAAATCGGTATTTGGTTTCTTTATATCCAATCTTTCAATCCAGATATTTTTATAAAGGACATCATGTCCTTCGGCCTGTAATTTCAATCCACCAGGAACATCTGTAATTCCCTTTCCCATATTATTTCCACCATCGATACCAGAATTTGGACCACCCCATACTTGTTGAATAGGCCAGTTGACATGCACTTTTTTACCATTAAAATAGATAGTCACTAAGGCTTTTTCTGTTAAAATACCCTTTTTAAATCTGGCGGCTCTAAAATTTATATCATAAGCGTTCCATTTTCCAATACCTCTGTATTCTTTGTATGGCGAATCAGATTCATTTATAATGGCAGCCATGCCATGTTTTGTAGAATCACCGTCCAGCACTTGAATTTCATATCTATTTTGAAGATAAACGCCACTATTTCCACCTGGATTAACTATTAGAAATTCTATATGTAGTCTGAAATCACGATAAGCCTCCTTGGTAACTATATCTGCTGTTCCATACTTTCCTCCAGCGGCGGTAGGGTCATTGGAATTTAAAACTTTACCCGGCCCTTGTGGATCATCGACCAGAAACCATTTTAAAGGAAGCGTGGCGGCTAATCTTGGCCCTTGCCAATAAGTCCATTTTTCATCAAGCATTTGCCTTGTACCATCAAAAAGAACGACTGCTTTTGATGAAGGTTTAGCACCTACGTCGAGAGAGACTTTCTTCTGCATCATTCCGTCCTGACCAAATAAGCCCATTTGAACCATTACCAAAACAGGTATTAGTAGAAAGCATTTATTTTTCAACATAATTTTTTATTTATCGGAAAAATACAAAAAAAAATCGAATAGCAGTGGCTAAAATCAATTATTATGCGGAGGTTGCAAATAGCAATGCGTTCATTTTTTCAGTATCTAAGGTAGGAGCAAACAAATGGGCTGAAACATTATCTTCATAGATAGAAATTTCCCATTCATCGGCAAAGTCTTTTGCTAAACCAGCCATTTTTGAGGCATAGAGAACCGATTTACCTTTGGACATTAAAAAGTCCATCACTGCAATACGAATTAACTCATTAGGCTGCTGGCTTAAACACTTTTTTCTCACACTTTCTGCTGTTTTTTTATTCCACTGTGCAGATAATTTATGTGCTAAAGAAGTGTGATTATTTATCATATCCGTTCTATATTCTCCCCACTCCATGGTATTATTTTGTCTTTCGAAATAAGCAAAATGCATTTTTTCTGCCAATTCCTGATAGGACGTTCTGGACATAATGCGGACTAATTGCAATATTTTTAATACCTCTTTTTCCTCTAAAACAACCGCCTCAGATTCATATTTCATTATTTTCCTGGCTATTTCCATCTTATTTTTTGCGCCAGAATGTAAAACAATTTGCCTGGCTAAAGGCAAAGAAAGAAAATAATCTGTAACCCCCTTCTGTTCTGCACGCAGCCTAACGCTAAAATCTTTTAAAACAATAGGCCTTCTTATCTCATTATCAAATATGTAACTATCTTTTAACCAACGTTTTATATGAATTGTGAACATGCCAGGATTAAAATCCAACAGATCATGCAATTCTGAAGCTGTTATAGCATAAGAACCTTTTCGGCTCTTATATAAATTAAGTTCGTTTGCCATTTCATTTAATTTGAAACAAATATATACAATTTGTTTTAATTAACAAAATATTTAAAACATTTTATTTAAAATAAGTGTAAATTTGAATTTTTAATAATATCCTTTGATATTGCATTAAAATTCCTTTATGCTAAAATGCTACTTCAAAGGTTGTCTAAGAATTTCTTTACTTCTGGGTTTGACATTACAAGTACTTCCCCTTTTCACCCAAGGTTTGCCTGTTCCCTTAGATAATCCTGGGATTGAGTGGATTGAAAGACTCCAAATTAAGACAGGTATTAGACTGTCATCCCATACCGCTTTAAAAAATTATCAGCGAAAGGCTATTTGGGATTTCACTAAACAAGTGGATTCCCTATCCGATTTGACCAAAGTAGATATAGCTAATATAGCTTGGTTGAAAAATGACAATAATGATTGGGCAGACTCTACCTACACCAGCCCAGGTAAAGGCATTTTTTCCTGGTTTTACCCCAGAAAATATCATGCCTTTGAGGTGAATACCCCTGATTTATCCCTTAGATTAAATCCCATTCTTTATTTACAAGCTGGGCCGATGGGAGAAAAATCATATTTCTTTAATCAAAGAGGCGTTGATTTTCGAGCCAACCTTGATCGGTTTTACATTGCATTTACCTTGTTGGAAACACAGGCATTATTTCCCTCTTTCATTGATCGTTTATATGGCCAATACGAGACTATTCCCGGTGCTCACTGGGTTAAAACGGAAGCATACCCTGAAATCATTGGGTTTCCTTATAGGTATGATTTTCTCAATGGGAAGGGTATCTGGGGTGCCAATATAGGTAAATTTTTAAACGTAGAAATGGGCTTTGGCAACCATAAAATTGGAAATGGGTATCGTTCCCTTTTACTCTCTGACATAGCCACTTATTATCCATATCTAAAGTTAAACTGGCAAGTTTGGAAAATACATTTTCAAAATATTTATAGCCAGTTATCCGCTTCCTCCTCTAATCTTACCCGGGATAGACTTGTTCCCAGGAAATATTTTGCCTCTCATCACCTAAGTATTGAGCTTCTTCCAGGTTTGGAAGCTGGTTTATTTGAGAGTATTATTTTTTCCCGCGCCAATGGATTTGAACTCACCTATCTTAATCCTTTTGCTTTATATCGAGTAACAGAAGGCTCACTTGGGAGTCCTGACAAT
>BJGN01000049.1 GCA_014190515.1 Bacteroidota bacterium | reverse complement strand
TGGTTGTGCTGGTTCCTGATTTTGATCGTCGTCCTTACTTTTCTTAGATTTTGTAGCAGGCGCACCTCTATCAATTTTTCTTAAATAAGGAATTTTACTGTAGATAGATTCGAAATTAAAGTCAATATTAGCCTGAATATTTTGGCTGTTCCGAATCTGATTTCCCAGACTATCTAAATTCAGAGCGGCCGCATTCCATCCATATTGACCTTGGTATTGTACTCTGGAAGTAATCCAGTCCATAAAAGGAATGACTCTGAAGGGAAGGGTATAACCTAAAGTAAAGGAGTGTTGGTAAACTTTAGATCTACCTAATTGCTGAATATTACTCCAAATACTATCTTTTCTAATTTGTGCAGCTGTTTCAATATTGTAATTTTCCAATAATCTGACCTCATCAGGTTCATCAATTACAGCAAAATTGGAGGCTGAGAAAGTAAATTTAATAGCCTTTGTCAAATCCCAGTTTACATTATATTCTCTATCCCAGGAAAAGCGTTTATTAAAGAAGGTATTGTATCTGTCTTCCAGACCTGTAAACCGGTAACGAGTGGTATTAAACAATCTTGCCATTTGGGTACCGAAAGTAAATGAGTTAGGCAGAGGATTGAAGTTTATTTCTGAAATCCACTTTAAGGCGCTTCCTTTTAAATTTTTAAAAGGTTGTATAAAGTCACCCTTCCTTGAAAAAGCATAATTTAAAGAACCTGTTCGTCGCACACTTTCATCAAACTCGATAAGAGGGCTTCGTTTATCTGTTTTAGTAAATGCGTAATTAAAGGAAAAGTTAGAAATATCCCAGGGTGCGGGATTACCTGGCTGTCCACTTGGCCCTCCCGTCCGTTCCTTCCGAACATTAGTAAAATTGTAGCCTTGAATGGTATTAATTTCTCTGGAAAGTCTTTTTATAGAATCTCTATCTGCCAGAGAGGGAAAGGTTGGTAATTTATCTTTCAGCCTGATATCGAGATCAAAAGGGTCGAATTCCGGTGTTGTAAAATTGGTTGAATATTGAGCGAAAAGAGGTAACTTAATACCCCACGAAGCAGGGAGAAACTTATTTAATTCAATAGAACCGGAAACATCAAAACCGGTTATAGCTTCTCTATTTCTTTGCAATACTCTTTGATCTATAGCACCAAAACCAATAGAGGCATAATTTCCTGCTAAACTGACATTTCCCAAATCAGCCAATTGCATGTCCAGGCGACCTATAGCGGCTACACCCCCTCTTTCATCCAGACCAGTAAGCCTAAGTTCATTTACCCATAACTCAACATTTACCGGACTTACCTGCCCACCATTTCTATTTCTCACTCCAATCATTGCAATTTTTGCCAAACCCAGGGAAGGATTGCCTTTTATACTTATTCTGTGCTGCATTTCCGGATTACCGACGGTACCGGTGCCTTCTACAATTTGGCCATATTCATCTGTTAATGAGAAGCCAGCATCATTCCTCTTGATTTTCAGGTCGGTAAAAAGAGAAAGAGCGACATCAAATTCATTTTCAGGCCTCCATACTTCTTGTTTATACTCGTCGCTAATAATATTTGCTGGCAACCTTGTGTCATCAGAAAAACGTACGGGAATTTCGTATTCGTAATAATTATTTTTAAAATCAGATCCAATACGAATAAACACCGACACATCCCCATCATTTAATTTGGGACCTACTACCTTTTCAGCATGAACAAACGCTTTGATTCTGTCATAAACGCGCATATCGAGACCCACGTTTTTAAATACCGCTTTTTCCTCTCTTTCACACAGACCTTTTATCTTCATGGTCAGTGACTGTTCATTTTGAAGGGTATTGAAAACGCCCAAAGCCTGTTGACGTTGAATACCCACGGGTAAAACATAGCTAAAAGGCTTTCTATTACTATTTTCCTCAATATTTACGGCATCTACATCAAATTGTGTTTGTGCATCACAGGGTACATTATTTTGCTCATTCAAATCTTGAGAATATCTACGCCATTGATTACGAACCAATTCCATTCGCGCGAATCTAAAAGTTACCTCACTTTCAAAACCGTGTAAATACATTCTCATGAAACGGATAGAGCGAAAATCCTTAATTCCACCCACAGCTACCTTATCATTACCATTTAAAGGAACGCGAAGTCTGTACCATACTCTTTCACCGTTATCACTTTCAATACGATCAGTGACGAATGGTGTCCTGTTAACATCTATTTCTCTTGGATTCAATGGATCGGCCAGAATGGGTATTTTATATTGAAAATAAGCCTCCGTTTCATTGAGTGTATTATCTCTGTTTAAATCTTCTGCATCAGGAACGTTGGTAGCCGATTGCAACTGATTGCCCCCCGAGTTAGACTTCGAGTTACCTTCAGGACCATTAAAATCTTTATATCTGCTTAACAGATCTATATTTTGAGTAAAACTTGGGTCATTAAAATTTCTGAAATTATCAGCAGCGGGGTCTGACTTTAATTTTTCTGCCGCACGCGGATTTGATTTTGCTATACTTGATAAATAAGGCGCAAATTTTTCTACCTCCGTGGCATCATTCATACCATCAAGACCAATATCTTGTGCTAATCTGGACGCCTCATCGATATCAAAAGCGTTAGTAATTTGCTGAGCAACGGGAATAACGGACCAGTTGGTATTATCCGTTCGACGACTAGGATTTAATGGAGCGGGAAGACCGTTTTCAAAAAATTTACGAGAATCTCTCAATATGTCCTCCGAAACGTTTCCAAGATTTATGTATAGTTCCCCTTGCTTCTTTTCGTAATTATCCACTGGCTTTTTAGGATCAGCAGGATCCAAAAACGGACTGAGTACCCAAAATTCCAGAAACTCAATATTTGAAGATTGAAAATCATTGGTATTCAACGCCCTCATCACCCCTGCCCATCTCGAACCTGGATTATCAAGTACCATAGAGTCGCCAATAAATTTAGCTCCTTTACTAAAACCCGGATAACCACCTGGCACATCAAAATTGTATGGCCCTCTATTTTCGGGATAGTAAGTCATATCAAAGGTAGGAATATTGGGTAGCTGGTTAGGCGCAATCTGAGCATTGGGAAATACTTCAATTTGAGGAACCTGGCTAGTATAAGGATTTTTAGCATCCTGATCGGTACCTCTGGCACCCAAATCTATTCTATACCAACTTAATTTTGCTCTATTTGAGCCATAACGAAGGTCATTTACCAGAGAAGCCTCTGGAAATAAAGGATTATTATTAAAGGCATCATTTTGAGGCACAGAAGCTAGCACCCAGTTGGTAACAGGCTGTCTTAGGTCTAAACTACTGGCACTTCCTTCAAAGTCGTCAATATAAACCACACCCCCTTTGTCCCTGTTATTTTGGTTTATCGCGCGGGAATGCCCTGGTCTAATCAAAGCCGTTTCTCCTGTAAAGTTGATAGAAGATTTAGCTTTTGTGCTAATACCTGGTAAAGCATCAACTATTTTTGTTAAAAAGGGAGCATCCCGGGAAATACCAAGGTCGAACCCATAAATTGAATTATTGATGGGATCCTCCCCAATATTTACCTTTTGCGTGAAGGGTCTTTCGAAAAGTTTTAAAGCCGTTGCACCTATATTAAAATTCTTATCAACGGCATAATCAGCTCTCACACCAAACATACTTTTAGTTTGGAAGTTGAACAGACCGTTATCTTCATAACTTACATTAACAGGAATGCCAGAATTTAGGATAGCATCATTTAAAATTCTTACGCGCCCAATATTATAATCAATTTCATAATCCACCCCTTCTCTAAGCGTCTGTCCACCACCACTAACGGTAACAGAGCCGGGAGGAATATTAAAAGCACCTAAAGAAATTTCCGACGAAACACTCGATTTATAATTACCCTTTATAACAAACCTATTTTTCTCCTGGTACTCCTGCGCCAAAAAAAGCGTTTTTGAGTATAGTTCCGGAAAAGTATATTTTGCCCGCAGACCAACATCTTCAATTTGCTTTGCTAATGAACCGCCAAATGGCTCTAAGACGGGGAACATAACCCGGCCATTAGATAAATTAATGGTCAAACCAGGCACAAAGTCAAAAATTCCGTCCGGGGTTGGATCACCCTGTGTATTTAATTTATCAACATTAAAAACCCTGAGTAATGGTCTTCCCGCCAGATTTGTTTCTGGTAAAAATCTTTTTAAACCTTTGCCCGGATCTTCATAAAAAATATCAAGGCGAAACTCATTCTGATCAATCTGCACGGCACCAATAGGATAAATATTTTTCATCATCAAATCCCACGTTGGCACATCAGTTGTTTGAGTGGTACTTTTCAACATTTTGACGAAGAGAACCGTCAAAGAAGAGTCAGGCTTTGTATTTTCTGAGTTATTCGCTAATTCACCTACTTTGAAGGTCTTGCCATTATACGAATATTGATAAGCAACACCCACAACCTGATCGGGCTGAACGTTTATATTCAAAGTCACAAAGCCCAGTTCCGAATGAACATTGTATTCGCTGGGTCTAAGTTTTCTCGCACTAACTTTTTCAAAATCTCTGGATTGATTGAGTTTAAACTCTGACTGAAGGATAGAAACTGCATTATCTATCTGTCGAATTCTTGGATCACTAATCACCCGATTGTACAAATTATTTGAGCTATTATCTGGTAAAGGCTTACCCGTTAAATCCTTAGGGGCGAAAGCTGTTTGTACAGGAACTGCTGTGGGATTCACTAAAATTTCAGGTTCGCCTAAATCGGCCAGCGCAACGATATCCCTTACGTTATCTACCTCATTTCTGTCATTGGTCAACCAAACCTCAATATTTTCAAGCTTAAATAAGCTACGAATTTGAGGTAAATTTTCAAGAGCGGGTTCAAAGGCGCTACGATTATAATGTGAAAGAAAAAAGTGCCTGTTTTCGTCGTATTGATCCGCACGAACCTCGAATTCCTGTACCTGACTTCCCCCTTGGGTTTGTATATTTTTTCTCTGAGAACGTTGCTGGGAAGCGATGGCAGTAAGGCGAAGGTGACCAAATTGAAGTTCCGTTTTTAATCCGAAAAGACTTTCCGCCCCTTGGATCAGGGAACCTCTTAAAGGTAAACTTACATTACCAGCTTCAATTTTTTTAACAATCTCGTCCTCATTGAACAAATCACTATTATAGTTTAATTTAATAACCTGCTTATCTACATCGAAAGTAGCATTGGTGTTATAATTTGTTGCCAGATTCAATTTATCTCCAATCTTACCCGTTATATTCATTTGAATATTCATATCAAAATCAAACAAGAGTTGTCTCCTACCTGCTTCTATAATAAAGGGATTTTCCATACTTTGATAATCCATTCCAAAAGTTAGGTCAACGCCACCTTGCGGACGAATATCAATAGAATTACCACCAAAAAGCCTGTCAATCAGACTAGCTTTCACATCTACGGTAGATAAAGGATTCAAGGAACCTGTATTATTTTCAGAACCAATACCAGCTAATTGTCTGAAATATTTTTGATAATCTTCAACCTCTCTTTTTTTCAAATACTGATCAAATGACATGTAGGAAGGATATTGAAAATCATCCTCCCCAATTTTTTCCGTCATGATATATTTATTGGTAATTGGGTCATAAGTAACCTTTTTATCAATGATAGACGGATCTTTTAAATCGATAATATTTACGGGTTTTGCTATACTGAAATTGTCTTTACGTTCCTTAATGGCGGGTAAAGTATCTCTTGAAACCTGGGGTTTTACCGGGGGCAAGAACCTAAGGAGGTAGGGGTTCGCTTTACCCCAAGACGGTAAATTACCCCCAGAAAGATTTTGGAAAGTAATAACACCTACAAAAAAAACAAATAATACGATGGCTGAATATTTCATGTTAAACAAAGGAAAAGTCGTTAAGGTGCAAATTTCAGCCCCTTGTATTAATAAATAAATATTTTCAACTCATTGAGAAAGAAGCTTAAGCGCTTTTTTAATCAAATCTTCAACATTCTCCGTGGGGGACGAATCCTGTAATATTTGCTGTATGGCCTTTTGAACTAACCCACGGTTAAATCCTAAAGCTACCAAAGCCGATAACGCTTCATCTCTAATTGTATTGTATGACGGGTTGTTAGAAAATACTCCTTCCCCACTGTCTTTAATCATTTTATCTTTCAAATCTAAGATAATTCTTTTAGCAGTTTTAGGTCCAATCCCCTTTGCTTTTCTAAAAATTTCATCTTGTTCGCTTAAAATTGCTAATCTGATTTCGTCCGGTGAAATAGATGATAATAATACTTGAGCCGTGGTAGGTCCTACCCCGCTAACACTAATTAATAATCGAAAAAGCGTTCGTTCTTTATCTTCAGAAAATCCATAGAGCGTATGACTATCTTCTTTTATAAATTGATGTGTTAACAAAAATATGGTAGGCGTATCCGGCAATTTGGAAAAGGTGTGTAAGCTAATAAAGACCTGGTATCCAACCCCTCCTGCTTCTAAAACAACAAAAGTGGGACATTTAAAAGTCATTGTACCTCTAAGGTGAGTAATCATGGTATAATTTTGATAAACAGATGCAAAGGTAAAAAAACAATCACTATGTAAAAGAATTTCCTACAAAGCATATCTTTACATTTCAATTTAAATAATGAAAAATACTAAAATTAATATTCTTCTACTGGGAAGTGGTGGACGTGAACATGCTTTGGCGTGGAAGATTAGTAAGAGTGAACGATGCCAAAAATTATTTATTGCTCCTGGAAATGCTGGTACACGTTTACACGGAACCAATGTTTTCCTGAATCTTTCCGACCTTGATGCTATCCGTGCACTGGTTATTAAAGAAGAAATAAAGATGGTTATTGTTGGACCAGAGGAACCTCTGGTAAATGGTATTACAGATTTTTTTGAATCTGATAGCGCACTGTCTCACGTTTTCGTAGTGGGTCCGTCAGCAAAAGGTGCACAATTGGAAGGAAGTAAAGCTTTTGCTAAAATATTCATGGCGGAACAATCTATACCTACCGCGGCTTATAAGTCTTTTACTTCCGAAACGCTCAACGAAGGACTTCGTTTTATTTCTGAAACCGTGGGACCGTACGTTTTAAAAGCAGATGGTCTGGCGGCTGGAAAAGGGGTTGTTATTTTGACAGATGCAGAAGAAGCTAAAGTGGAATTAACCGCCATGTTAGGCGGAAAATTTGGAGCAGCATCATCTTGTGTGGTCATTGAACAATTTTTAGATGGAATAGAATTTTCTGTGTTTGTCCTTACAGACGGCGTTAAATATGTCCTTTTTCCAGAAGCCAAAGACTACAAAAAAGTGGGAGAAGGAGATGTCGGATTGAATACAGGCGGAATGGGCGCTATTTCTCCCGTTCCTTTTTTTGATACGCCAATGGTGCAAAAAGTGACTTCACGCATCATTGAACCTACCCTTAAAGGCCTTCAAAAAAATAATATTTCCTATAAAGGATTTATTTTTTTCGGACTTATATCAGTAGCTGGCGAACCCTTTGTTATTGAATATAATTGCCGCTTGGGAGACCCGGAAACGGAAGCTATTATCCCACGACTGACCTCAGATATTGTCTCCCTTTTTTATGATTTACACGAACAAAAATTAGGAGAAAATCCATTATCAATTGATTCCCGGTTTGCTGCTACAACTATGTTGGTATCAGGTGGATACCCTGGAAATTATGAAAGTAATTTACCAATAACTCTCCCCGATGAAGTGACAGAATCTTTTGTTTTTCACGCAGGTACAGGTCTGGATAACCAGGGTGGCATCGTCACTAAAGGTGGCAGAGTTTTGGCTATTACTTCCCTTGATGCTGATAAAAGTAAAGCGGAAGAAAAAAGCAGATGGCTCGCAGATAAAGTTTATTTTAAAAATAAGTATTACCGAAAAGATATTGGATTTGACTTATGATTATTTTCAAACAATCTTTCTCTTAATAATTCGTTATCATCGGTGATTTGTTTTCGTTTTTAACTAGTCAGATATATTTTTTAATTTTGCTCTTTCAAAAAAGAAAAATTATCACTTAAACTATACATTGCCATGTATTTTCATAAAATCAATTTTCTCTCTGTTTTATTTTTATTCTTATTTTCAGGTTTTGCCAGCGCTCAAAATGAAGAAGAGGTATTATTTACAGTAAATAACAATCCTGTTACAGTTGGTGAATTCAAATACATTTACGCCAAAACAAATGGAGCCAATGCAAATTTCACCAAGGCCTCCTTACAGGAATACCTGGATTTATACACTAAATTTAAATTAAAAGTAGAAGAAGCAAAGGCACAAAAAATAGGTAATTTACCTGATATAAAAGAGGAACTACTCGGTTACCGAAGACAACTTTCTGATGCATATATACTGAATAAAGAAGTGACAGGAAAGCTAGTTAGAGAGCTTTATGACCGTTCCTTAGAAGATGTTGATATTAGTCATATTTTATATACTATCTCCGATAGCGCACCTAAAGATGATTCCTTAAGTGCCAACAGGTTTTTGATGGACCTTTATGCAAAATTGAAAAATGGTGCTGATTTTGAAGAATTTGCAAGGAATTATAGTCTGGACAGGTCCTCGAAGACCAATAGTGGCCATATCGGATTTATTAACGTTCCTTTCCCTAACGGGTTTTACGACCTGGAAACAGCCGCTTATTCAATGGCGCCCGGGGACATTTCTTTGCCCATTTATACACCCGCAGGACTTCACCTGTTAAAAGTGAATGCCAGACGTCCAGCCCGCGGCGAAATAGAAGGTGCCCATATTTTGATAAGAAAATCAGATGAAGGTCAAAATCCTTTTACTCCAAAAAATAAAATAGATAGTATTTATGCCCTTTTAAATGCGGGTTCAAGTTTTGAAACACTGGCAACAACCTTTTCAGAAGATGACAAAACGGCAAGTAAAGGCGGATACATAGGTGTCTTTGGAATTAATAAGTTCGAACAGGCCTTTGAAGATGCAATTTATAAACTTGAAAAAGATGGAGATTATAGTCAACCCGTGCAAACCAATTTAGGCTGGCATATCATTAAACGTATTTCCAGAAAAGCCATCCCAAATTTTGAAACCTCAAAATCAAATTTAGAGGCAGCTGTTCGTCAAGATTCTCGCTATGCTTTTGCTAAGGAAAATATGTTTAATCAGATTAGGTTAAATGCCGGCTTTGTTGAAAACAAAGGAGCACTCAATCAATTAGTTCCTTTTGTAAATGATACATTCTACACTTTCCGTTGGAAAATACCCGCTCAATTGCCAGCAGAGAATTTATTTACTTTGGCAAACCAGACTTATACCTTATTAGATTTTGCTCAGTATCTTGAAAAATCTGCCCGATTACGCTTTAGATTGAATCAACAAGATCCAGTTCCTTCCATGTTGACAAAATTATATGAAGACTATTTAGAAAACGAAACATTAAAACTGGAGGAGAGCCAGTTAGAAAAAAAATATCCTGAATTCAGACACCTTTTAAGAGAATATGAGGAGGGCATTTTACTTTTCGAAGTTACCAGACAAACCGTTTGGGATAAGGCAAGTCAGGACTCACTGGGCCTCGCTAACTTTTATAAGCTGGTTCAAGGAAAATACACCTGGAATGAAAGAGCGTTGACTACCCGCTACACATTGAAAGCTTCAGCAAAAGAGCAAATTGCTCAAATTCGCGATTTCGCAAAAACACATAAAAAGAATGAGGTGCTCATTCGCTTTAATAAAGACGATAACCAGATACTCAGTGCTGAAGAGGTTACCATAGAGAAAGGAAAATCTATCGAAGCGAGTCAATTGGGTACGCAATGGAAGTCTGGCATTGTAACCAATGCTGCACTAAACCCAACATCAAACGATATGGAATTTTATAAAATTGAAAAGATTTTACCCGTTAGTACTAAAGCACTTGATGAGTCGAAAGGTTATATCATAGCAGATTATCAAGATTTTCTTGAAAAAGAATGGGTTGATAGTCTAAGAAAAAAATATGCTGTTCAGATTTCAAAAGCCGCTTTTGAAAGCCTTATCAAACAATGATTTCTTTAGTCAAATTTTTATTGGTTTGTCTGGTTTTTTTTGGATATTCATGTAGCGAGGATATTCAAACCAATAATGGTAACTTTCTACTGGCACGCGTTTATAATAAATCTTTATACATTAAAGATTTAGAAGGAATGTTTCCTCCAGGAACTTCTGCTTATGACAGCTCTCTCATTACCAATGCCTATACCCAACGCTGGGTTAGAGAAGCCGTTCTACTGTATGAAGCTGAAAATAATCTTCCTAAAGATTTAAACATTGACAGGCTGGTGCGTGATTACAGATCTTCCTTAGTTCGTAATAATTATGAACAGGTTCTATTAGAACAGTTGATGGAAACTGAAATATCGAAAGAGGAACTTGCTAATTTTTATGATAAAAATAAGATTCAATATCAATTAGATAACCCCATCGTAAAAGCAAATGTTGTCGTTGTCCCAAAGATTATTTCCGTAAGAGATAGTTTAAAATATCTTTGGAAAAATGCAACCGATGTTAATCTGGCACGGTTAAAAAATATTTGTGAAGAATACGAATTAGCTCATATTCTTGACGGTAATAAATGGAACGAATGGGAAAATCTAGCTATTTATCTGCCAAGAAACATAGGTTTTGAAGCCTTTTCCAAAAAAGGAAAGGACTTCAGTATTCAGGATGGTGAATTCGAAGTTTGGGTAAAAATACTGGATAGTAAAAAACCGCAGGAAATTCCTCCTATAGAATATGTAGAGGAACAGCTCAAAAGAATGCTTCTTTTAAGCAGGAAAACAAAATTACTTGAAGAGAAAAAAGAAGATATGTTTGATATTGCTAAACGGAAAGGTCAGATTGAAATTTTTTATCTAAAGTAAATTTTTAGTGTCCTCTTAGGTAATTAACCAACTATTCCTTTCATCTTTGTATCTTTTTAGATAATAACCTTACTTATGTTTAAATATATTCTATCTCTATTTCTTGCCGTTCAGTGCTTTATCAGTTTTGGTCAAGTACAAGTAATGGATAAAATTATTGCTACCGTCGGTGGTGAACTTATATTGCTTTCCGAATTGGAGGAACAATTTGCCCTTGCTATGTCTCAAAAAAGTGATATACCTCAGAACGCCCGCTGTGAAATTTTAGAGCAATTATTAACCAGTAAGTTATTGATAAATCAGTCCAAACTGGATAGTATTGAAGTAGGTGATGATGAAGTGGAAAATCAACTGGCTGCGAGAATTGATAGAATTTTATCCTTTATGAATAATGATATCAAGCAATTTGAGGAATACTACGGCCAGTCTGTAAATGATGTAAAGGAACAGTTTCGGACTGATTTAAAAAATCAGCTTCTTTCTGAAAGGATGAGAAGCGAAATCATGAAGGATATTACGATTACCCCCTCTGAGGTTAAATCATTTTTTTCAAAAATACCAAAAGATTCACTACCCTACTTTAACTCGGAAGTCGAAATTGGTGAAATTGTTATCGTCCCTAAAGTAAACGATACCCAGCGCCAGATAACTATGAATAAACTGGAAGGGATTCGCAAAAGAATTGTTGAAAATAATGAAGATTTCGCTGTGCTGGCTGGAAAGTTTTCTGCAGACGGATCGGCTCAGACAGGAGGTGATTTAGGTTGGGCCACCAGAGGAAAATATGTTCCCGAGTTTGAAGCGGCTGCCTACAAACTTGAATTAAATGAAATTTCTGATGTCGTTGAGTCTCAATTTGGTTTCCACCTAATTCAATTAATGGGACGCAGAGGTAACAGTATCAATGTGCGTCATATTCTTTTAAGACCTGAAATTACGGAGGAAGATTTTGATTTAGTTAGACGAAAACTAGATTCAATTCGTACTTTGATACTCAATGATTCTATATCATTTTCCTTCGCGGTTAAAAGATTCTCCTATGACAAGGCACAATCATATAATAATGATGGCAGAATGGTCAATCCTGTTACAGGAAATACTTTCTTCGAGGTAGGTGATTTAGACCCAGATATATATTTTGCCATTGATACCCTTAAAGTCAAAGGTATTACAGGGCCTCTTGAATTTAGAGACCCATCTGGAGAAGTTCAGTTTCATATTATACAGCTGCAATCTAAAACACCTCCCCATAAAGCAAATTTGCTTCAAGATTACTCTAAAATTCAAAAGGCATCCATCGAATCAAAGAAAAATGAATATATAAATTCGTGGATAGACGACAAAATAAGTTCAACCTTCATTAGATTAGAACAAAAATATTCAACTTGTCCTAACCTGGATATATGGATTAACCAAAGCAGAGGTGCTAATTAACAAGTAGTAATTAGTAAGTTGCATATATTAAAAAACAAAGCCAGGGCATTACACCCTGGCTTTATTTTTAGGCTCAACCGCCATTTTCAATAAAAGTACACTTAATAGAAGAAAGGCAACTAATCCAACGATATCTCCTGTTGACCCCATCGCATTTCCCCAGCCTGTATTTATTTTAGACATGAGCGAAACGGGATTACCCTGGGCATCATTACCTATATTAGTACCCATAAAAATGGCGACTAAAATACCCGTAAGTGCCCCTCCGGCAATCAAACCGGAACTGAATAATGCCCCCGGACCAATTTCAGAATCATTCTTTTTCTTATTAAATTTATCAGCGATTAGTTTAATCAATCCTCCCATAAAAATGGGAGAAGTAGTTGAAAGAGGTAGATAAGCACCTACGGCAAACGCCAGAGAGCTAATACCACACAATTCAACCATTGCTGCAATACCCATTCCCGCGATAACCAAACCCCACGGTAATTGCTGGTCTAATAATCCCTTAATTACTGTAGCCATCAGGGTTGCCTGTGGTGCGGGAAGAGGATTTGGATGTGCTGCAGTAGCTTCACCAATACCCAACGTTCGCTCCAATAACAACAGCGTAAAGCCAATAGCGACCACCGAAGCCAGAACACCAATCAGTAATCCAATTTGTTGTCTCCAAGGCGTCGCACCCAATAAATAACCTGTTTTCAAGTCCTGGGAAGTAGCCCCAGCATTCGCTGCTGCAATACAAACCATTGAACCGACGACTAAAGCTACTGATTGATAGGCAGAATCTGTCCAGCCAATACCTAAAAAAATCAAAGCAGTGGCCATTAAGGTGGCTATAGTCATTCCAGATACTGGATTAGAAGAACTTCCAATGAGTCCAACAATTCTTGAACTAACAGTGACAAAGAAAAATCCAAAAACGAGAATTAATAGCGCGGAAAAGAAATTAGTGGGCAGATTAGGTAAAACCATCATCAAAACCAATAAAACCAGACTTCCAATCAATACAAAATATAAAGGTAAATCCTTCTCTGTTCTGGGTATTGACTCACTACGCTCATTTGATTTTTCTTGTAGTTTAAAATCCTTTAAAGAATCTCTGAAAGCATTAACAATCGTTGGAAGAGACTTAATCAGCGTAATGATTCCTCCAAAAGTTACGGCACCGGCACCAATATATCTTATATACTTACTCCATATTTCATCCGGAGACATATCACTAATCAATTTTATCGTTTCCGGCGCAAAAGGAACAGTTAAACCTTCACCGATGAGTGTAATGAGCGGAATAAGTACCAACCAGGAAAGAACACCGCCAGCCACCATGACCCCGGCAATTCTTGGACCAATAATATACCCAACGCCTAAAAGTTCAGGCGTAATTTCACCATTAATAGTACCATTAGGTAAAGCAGACGTCTTCTTGAAAATTAAGGCTGGCACTTCTTTCCAAAGTCCAAAAATAGACATTGCCGCTTTATATATAAACGCAATGCCAAGGCCCAAAAACACTTTACCAGCTAAATCGCCGCCCTTTTCCCCCGCAATTAACACATCTGCACAAGCTGTACCTTCCGGGTAAGGAAGATTTCCGTGTTCCTTCACGATGAGGGCGCGACGGAGTGGAATCATAAAAAGCACGCCTAAAAAGCCCCCAATAAGAGCCAGTACGAAAATCTGGAAATATTCAAAATATTGCCTTCCCCCTTCTAAAAAAAGTAAAGCTGGTACAGTAAATACAACACCTGCTGCCACGGATTCACCCGCAGAACCTATCGTTTGTACCATATTACTTTCTAAAATAGTGGCTTTCCCCCATTTTTTAAAAAAGGAAATAGCCAAAACGGCAATAGGAATGGATGCACTGACCGTCAACCCCACTTTTAATCCTAAATACACTGTGGCAACACCAAAGATAATACCAAGGAAAATACCTGGAATGATGGCCTTTATGGTTAGCTCCGGCAGCTGTTGCTCCGCAGAAATAAAAGGCTTGAAGGTAGATTTATCCATACCGATTTTGTATTTTCAAGTTTAATGCACGCCGTGCATCCATTTTTTTAATGTAGGTGATATAAAAAACAAAACAGCGGCTACCCCTAACACGATATATACACCCCAATTCATATAAACATCAATGAAGCTCTGTAATTCCATCGCTTTAGTGGCACCCTCAGGCGGCGAAGCTATTAATTTACCTAAATAGCCCCCAATTTTGTGCCCAAAGGCAATGGAAACAAACCAGGATCCCATTACAAATCCAACGGTTTTAACCGGTGAAAGCTTGGTAACGACAGAAAGCCCCACCGGCGAAAGACTTAATTCACCCGTAGTGTGGAATAAATACATGCCTAAAACGAAGACAATGGGGATCAATCCTCCCTCATTTACCTCCGGAAGAATAGATTTAGCCCCTACCACAATGATAAAATACCCCAATGCTATCTGAAGCATGGCATAAAAGAATTTCATAGGTGTTCGTGGTTCTAATTTTTTTCTACCCAGCACCGTCCAGATCCAGGTAAACACAGGAGCAAGTAATATGATAAATAAAGCATTGACCGACTGGAACTGCGAGGTTTCAATACCATGTTTGTTAACGTATCTATCTGTTAGAATATTTATAGAACCTCCAGCCTGTTCAAAAAGTGCCCAGAAAATCATGTGTACAAAAAATAAGGCCATAAAAACGAGTAATCGTTGACCTTCTTCCTTTTCATCCGATTTAAATGCATTAAATAGAATATATCCCAATATACCAAAACCAACAAGAAGTAAAATATAGTCAGTTATTTCTTCTGCCTGAATAAGGAATGAAAAAACAGGCACCAATAAAAAGGCGCCAAGAAGAACGGCCCATTCTCTGTTTATCCCTGCAATAAAAGAGGATTTCAAAAAAGGAATATCAGGAGGTAGTCCCTTTCCTTCAAAAACGGCTCTGTTTTTATAGAAAACAATGACTCCTGTGAGCATTCCTAGGCCAGCGAGCAAGAATCCAAGAGAATAATGAACCTCTCTGGCAAGATAACCGCAGGTTAATGGCGCCAGAAAAGCACCAATATTTATACCCATATAAAAAATAGTGAACGCACTATCCTTTCTATTGTCGTTACGGTCGTAAAAAGTACCAAGGAAACTCGAAATATTTGGTTTGAAAAATCCATTTCCAATGGCTAAAAAGCTTAATCCAACAAAGAATAATAATTCTGTATCGCCATTGAAAGCATTATAGGCAAGGACAATTTGACCAAACGACATAAATAAACCGCCCGTAATAATAGCCTTTCTAAATCCAATGAGTTTATCGGCCAACATACCTCCTAATAATGGCGATGCGTATAATAAAGCATTAAAAGCACCATAAACACCGTAAGAAGCTCCGTCGGCATCAGATTGGCTTAATTTATCAAATAACCTTGAGGTCATATATAAAATGAGGAATGCGCGCATTCCATAAAAGGAAAACCTTTCCCATAATTCTGCGAAAAACAAAGTAAATAACGCTTTTGGGTGCATTTTTCTTTGCGATAATACCACTATCGGTACCCAGATGAGTACGAATACCCATCCTGCAATTAATAAAGCTAAACCTGCATTCATTTTATATATTGATATTAAAGGTTAATGAAATTAAATGTTGAGAAAAATAAAGTTAACAAAATAGTTGAATAAATAGATAGTTTCATTAAATAAAGCCATTATTGATTCTCGTTTTTATCCATTTTGGGGGTTAATGATTCCACTTCCACCTTCCAACCTGCTCCTTCTGCCATAAATTTGATGAGATCCAATATTTCTAAACCTTGCTTTTTTGCCTTAATCATTAATTCTCCGGTAGCTGCCTTTTTAGCAATCATTTCCTTCGCATTTTTCTGAATCTTATTATAATCCTTTTCGGAAAACGAATTAAAAGAACCCTGACTTATGTCATAATAATCCATTTGATGGTCGATGGAAATAATTTCCGGTTCAGTGGGTACATTTCGAATGTATAATGTCCAGGTTTCTTTATCCAGATCAAATTTCAGATTATTTAAATCGAACCCGACCGACACCTTGGCTTTCACCCGCATAATGGCCTTTTTCCGAAAGATCCACCAATCGTAGCCCCAAAAATCCTCATATCGGTATAGCTCTGAATAGTAACCTTCTATGGTAACCATTTTAGCTACAGATTGTATTTTCTCCAACAGAATAGTTGATTCCTCTATTCTATTTTCATTATTTTCCTTTTCACTCAGATATAGAGCAAAAAGATACCCTGCACCAAATAAAGCCAGGATAAAAATAATACCCATAAAAAGTTTGATGCTCTTCGTCATTGTTTTTTTTCGAAAATATACGAAAAAAGCTAAATATTTTATTACCTTTCGAATGTTCCGCCAAATAGTAATCAAGTTATATTAGTATCCTCCATTTATTCCACATAATAAATAATGAATAAGACTTAATTTATGAAGATAACGATAGGATTCTTCTCAAAACCGAACCAATTACAAATGACCAAATTGCCATTGATTATATGGCAAACCATCAACGATAAACAAAAAATATTTTTTTAGCCCACAGAACACTTATTTCCTATTGTTCCGTAACTTTCTATTTATTAACTTAGAGAAATAAATATTCTAAATGTTAACGAATAAACAGGTTATAGATTATCATCGGGATGGTTTTCTGGTGGTTAGAAATTTCTTTTCATCCGCTGAAATTGATTTGTTATATCAGACGGCTACCGACGAATCGGTAGTAGATCATGCTTTCGATCTGAATGACCAGGAAGGAAAAAAAACAAAACTAACGCTTTGGTTTACGGCAGGTGACGACCCATTTGGATTAATGTCTCGTTGTAAACGAATGATAGACAGTGTTCAATCATTACTTGGCGAGGGTGAAGTTTGCCATTTTCACTCTAAGGTCATGCAAAAAGAACCCAGAGTGGGCGGCGCCTGGGAGTGGCACCAGGATTATGGCTATTGGTACAAAAACGGCTTTTTATTTCCCGAAGCTATGATTTCTGTTATGGTCGCTTTAACGGACGCTAATAAAGCCAATGGTTGTTTACAGGTATTGCGTGGGACGCATAAAATGCAAAGGTTCGAGCATCATTTTGCCGGAGAACAGCAAGGCGCTGACGACACATTCGTCACCGAAGCAGCTAAAATTTCTGACCTCATTTATTGTGAATTAACAGCGGGAGACGTACTCTTTTTCCATCCCAATATATTGCATAGATCTGAAGCTAACTTATCAGAGCATGCCAGATGGTCCGTTATTTCCGCCTATAATTTGTCTTACAATAAACCTTTCAGGGAAAAACATACATCCTGCATAACTCCAGTTTCCATCGTTCCCGATGAGTCCTTGTTAAATGAAAAAAATAGCAAGGTAGAAAACGCTGATTTTTTACGAAAAGAACAAGAAATAACCCTAAAAATTGAAAAGTAATGGCTAAAGTATGCATTCTTGGTGGTGGCTTTATCGGTCGCTTTTATGCCGAATCACTTTGTGGAAGAAGAGGGAAAGATGAGGTTAAAGTCATTTACGCCAGAAGAAAAGAGACGGCTGAAAGATTTGCAAAGGACTATGAAGTCCCATTTTTCACTACCGATATGGAGGAAGCCATCGTTCATCCCGATGCGGAGTTTGTTGTTATTGGACTGCCCAATAATTTGCATGAGGAAGCTGTTATGCTCTGTGTCAAACATAAAAAAGCGGTTTTATGTACCAAACCTTTAGGCAGAAATGCAGCTGAAGCCCTTAGAATGACATTAGCTTGCGAAGAAGCTGGTATTTTTGCAGGTTATTTAGAAGATTTATGTTATACTCCCAAATTTCTGAAATCACTGAAAAGTGTTCAGGCAGGTGCCATCGGTAGAATATTGTGGGCAAAATCAAGAGAAACTCATCCTGGTCCACATTCCGATTGGTTTTGGGATATTGAAAAGGCTGGTGGTGGTGCCGTACTGGATTTAGGATGCCATTGTATCGAAATCTCCAGAAGTTTTATTGGTAAAGATGTATTACCTGTTGAGGTGATGTGTTGGGCCGACACACAGGTTAAACCCATAGATGCAGAAGACCATG
This sequence comes from Bacteroidota bacterium, assembly GCA_014190515.1. Classification (GTDB taxonomy): domain Bacteria; phylum Bacteroidota; class Bacteroidia; order Chitinophagales; family Saprospiraceae; genus BJGN01. The sequence continues at coordinate 3,458 of BJGN01000049.1, read as the reverse complement.
CTATCGGTCTGGTTAAATATGAAAATGGTGCCATTGGTCAATTTGAAGTTTCCTGGACATTTCGGGGAGGTATGGATTTGAGAGATGAAGTAATGGGTACGGAGGGTACTATCTGGTTAAATTCCTTTCTCAGGACTGGATTTGAAATGTACACCAGTGGGGCGGGAAATGCCTACGTTGCCGAAAAGGCTGAAAGCACATCGGGCTGGCAATTTCCTGTAGGAGATGAAGCTCACGAATTAGGTTATCCTAACATGTTTAATGATATGTTTGATTCCTTTGAAAAAGGTATATCGCCCCGCGAAACCTTTTACGACGGCTATGTGGTGAATGCCATTATTGATGCAGCTTATAAATCTGCTAAAACCAAATTGTGGGAACCCGTAGTGCTTCCACTTTGGAGAGGCCAGACAGGACTTTCAAAGCCTTCTGTTTATGTTGATTTTGATGCTCAACACTGGTTCATTAAGGAGGAAATTTTACCTAATGGAGATAAAAAAGTGATATTGAAAAATAAGGAAACAGGGATAATTACAGAAAAAGTAACACGTCAAGATTAATTTTCGTCCAGCTTTTATAATTGCCGTAGGTAACTTAATTTTAAAATGGCATGCTGCTCATTTTGATTAATTCCATCAAATCTTTCAAATCCTCGTTTGTTTAAAACCAGATAAATGAACGAAAGAGGTCTGTATTCCCATGAAATACGAATGTTATAATTTTTCAACTTGTTCTCTGCATTTTGCTGATAAAAACCCACCAGCTGAAGTCTAGGATTTATGGCAAACCTTCCCTCAATACTAAATAAATCAATAGTTTCAGAGGTACCATTTTCACCTAATTTTTTAACAACATTCCGATTTACCCTTCCCAATAATGAAAAATGAGGAATGGGAGCAAATTGCATGGTAAGGTCCAAAGAACTCAATTTACCGTCAAAGTAATTTCCCCAGCTAAAATCAGAAAAAATATTTAACATTTTTGAGGGATCTGAACTTAGGAAAATCTGATTCCTTTGATAATTATATGTTCCTGTTTGAATGCGAACGCCGAGAGGTTCAAAAGGTTCCGTTAAGTTTTGATAAGCAAAATAAGTACCATACCCAATAAAACCCCCATTTTGTAAATTGAAGAATAGCGGCCAAAGGTTCACCTGCCTTTCGATAAGTTTCCCTGTAGAAGCCTGGTGATACATTTCGATATTCAGCCCCGGTTCAAAGGCTCGAATGACTTTTTTAAATGGCAAATATTTTCCGCGATAAAAAATATTTACGCCAGGCGTCGATCCAATCACATCCGTCCTGGAGACAAATCCAAGTTCGGGATTAAAACTTTTATTGACGATAGATTGAGTCCACCAAAATTTCAATTGATTGGTGGCATAAAAATACTGGGCATATCCTGCAAATCCTGACTTTTCACCATTTGAATTGGTGGTATTCACCAACATCGTATTTAAGGAATGAGATTGTCCCATACGAAAAAAGCCATCTAACATACTGGTAGCGTGAATGCCATTTTGCCCTTCTTTTAAAGCAACCAAGCCACCAATCCTATGCTGTTCGCCGAGATTTTCTGAAAACCTCCCTATAAAAAACCGAGTTGGATCTTCTCCGTTGAAACCCCGTTGCTGAATGGCCATAACGCCGGCATTTCTCTTTAAAGAACGGTAAACGTATCTGCTACCCATATCAATGGGAATTGGATTACCATTGTCATCCAGACCAATTCTTCTGCTGAAGAATGGTTGAATACGCATAAATCCACCAGAGAAATCGGGAGATGGACCTCCTCCAACACCAAAAAGGGAAGCATTTTCAAGGAAGAACTGACGTCTTTCAGGAAAGAGAATAGAAAACCGGGTAATATTATTGATCTGCCTGTCTACATCTGCTTGAGCAAAGTCCGTATTAAGGGTAACATCGAGAACAGAATTGGGATTAATGGCCCATTTCAACTCTCCACCTAATTTAAGTGATTGTTGTTTTTTATCTTTTATTTCCGGTGAATATCTGTCTAAAGCACCCAAAACATAAGGTTGAACACGAATATTTGATTTTGGTGGGGGCGGTTTCAGATTAGTCAATAATCCAGCATAAGCCATTCTCAATGCACTAAAGGAGCGGGGGAAGGGTGAAAATGCCGAAGTTTCGTTCGTTGCGCGTCTGACTCTAATCATGTTGAACCCCCATTGTTGAATGGAATCCGTTAATTTTGGATATCGTAAGGTTTGCCAGGGAACGGCTACTTCTGCATACCAGCCTGAATCGGTTCTATTGGTGCGAACACGCCATAATCCATCCCAGTCTGAATCATAATAAAGGTCATCGAAAGACAACAAATCTCGTTGCACACCATAAGCATTCATGGTAAGTGCCATAGCATTTCTATTGTCATTAAAGCCATCAAAAGCTAGGGCAACCAGGTCATGCGAATTGAAATTGAAGTCCCTTTTAAAATCTGTAGCACGAATGGCCTTTTTACCTAAAGAATCTGAGGCAAAAATGCCAAAATATAAATACTGTTTATTGTAAAGGACGCGTAAAAAAGTTTGTTGATTAGCAAGTTCGCCCTGATTAGGTTCAATTTGAAGAAAGGATGAATTTGCTGGTGTATTTTTCCATTCTTCCTCATTCAACATGCCATCAATACGGATAGATTTTTCAATTTTTTTTGATTCAATAACTCTTTTCACCTTTCCGGGTGGAAATATTTCAGCATCCTGACACAGTAATGGCACAACAATAAAAAGAGAAAAAAAAGTACCCAGGTATAATATGCGAGTGAAAAAAGTCATAAGTAAGTATTAAATGTATACAAAAGTAGGTATTCACCCTCGTAAAACGAAAAAACCCTCTGGTTTTCACCAAAGGGTTTTTTCAAAAATCAACTTAGCGTTAATTTTTTACACACCGCACAGAGAAACCGTATTTGTTATTTTCTGAATACCTAATTACAGTGTCTGTATTATATTCTAATCGACGTGCATAAGAACTGCTGGCATCAAATAAAGTTGACGTCCACCAAAATCCTTTGTTATTTAAATCTCCAAAATCGAGTCCTCCACGACCACCACCTGGTAGCGCTCCAAATCCAGAGGAGTTTGTATTGGAATTAGGAGTTGTCCATGTGGTTATTGCTTTTAATTCATTCCCAGCAGCTGCATCCGTTCCATAATTAGCTGTTAAAGAAGTCCAATCTGCATCAGTTGCTACGTGCCACCCAGTTGGACAAAGTCCCTTAACATCCGTAACAGCATACCAATTATACAATTTCCCTAAGCTACTATTATTATTAACATCATTGTTATAATAAGCCCAGGCACCTGAAGTTCTCAAACCCCAATCACCTGCCGTTGGAACATTTTCAATGCTGTCACCATTAGCATATTTCGTTGTTTTCAGATTTTCCTTAAACCATTCCTTTCCGTTAATAGTAATCGTAGTATATTGATTTCC
>BJGN01000048.1 GCA_014190515.1 Bacteroidota bacterium | reverse complement strand
AAAACGCTACAAGGTGCTTTTGCTTACAAAGATCAATTTGTGTTAATTGATGATAAAGCCGTTTTTAGTAATGCTTGGGCTGGTTCTGTCTATTGTCATCACGAGCTACCAAAGGCAAATAAAGGCGTTGGTGGTAAAAATTTTGATTTTTTGATTGCTTATGAAAATGATTTTCATTATGTAATTGAATCTAAAACACGGTTTTCATCGACATTAGATGATAAAATACTAAACCTTCGATATCAGGCGGGTTCTAATTTATTTTGGTTACTCAGTGCGAAGGGCCTCTATAAATTTAATCCATCAACGAATACTAATCTTTTGGTTTATAGCGGTGCAGAACTTACCTCATTTGATATTCAGGGTAATAATGCCGTGGTCGGAAGTAAGAAGGGGTATTTTGTCGTTGATTTAACTACAGGAAAGGCTTCCAGCTTACATCAAAAATTACCTGTTACAGATATAACGGCTGTTTGCGTGATTGGGGATAGAATCTGGTTCGGATCAACCAATGGGGCGTTTGCATCGCGGAAAGATGGAAAGTATGATTATTATCAGGGGGAACGCTGGCTTCCGGGAAACCTTGTTAAAAGTATTAATCCAGGTCCCAATAATAGTGTCCTTATTGTTACCGATGCGGGCTTAGGTCAGATTTGTTTTAAATTGATGACCTTACATGAAAAGGCTCAGTTTTTCCAGCAACAAGTGCGTCAACGTCACATTAGAAATGGATTTAATGCTTCGCTGTCAGGCATGGAAAAGGGAAATCTAAGCAGTGGATTTTTAGCCGACTCCGATAATGATGGACTTTGGACATCCATGTATTTCGGGGCCGAAATTTTTCGATACGCGGTGACTAAAGAGGCTGATGCCTTGGCAAATATCAGGGAATGCCTCGATGCTATGGAGCGTTTATATACGATTAATCCTATACCCGGCTTTCCATCGCGGTCTTTTGAACGACGCGGATTTATTGAAAAATTAAGTGATCCGGAACGTTGGCAACATTCTCCGGACCCAGAATGGGATTGGAAAGCGACTACTTCTTCAGACGAAGTGATTGGCCATATTTTTGCTTTTGGTGCCTTAGCCGAATTAGTGCAGGTTCCGGATGTGAAATTTCGCGCTATTCAACTTATCGATACTTTAATGACGCATATCATAAAAAATGATTGGTATCTCATAGATTATGACGGAAAACCCACCCTTTGGGGTAAATGGAATCCTTCTTATGTGAATGGTTTTCCTACCAATGTGGGTGACCGGAAATTGAATTCCAGTAATATCGTTGCTATGCTTCAAACCGCTTATCGCTTTACCAATAAACCAATCTATAAGGAGAAGGCCTTTGAACTCATGAATAAACATAAATATTATGAAAATTTAATGAGACCTATGACTTTTATAAGCATGGCACCAGCAAATGCAGATGATTATTCCAAATATCTTTCAGAATCGTGGAATCATTCCGATGATGAAATGTATTATATGGGATATTGGGGGCTTTATAGATATGCTTTTAATGATACGCTGAAAACGAGTTTTAAAAAAACTATTATTGATCATTTTCAAACAGAACGACCTGAAAAAGAAGGTCTTTGGAATATTTTTACTGCCATAACGGGTACACCTGATTTCGATTTAAATGAAGGGGTTTGGTATTTGAAGGAACATCCCTTAGATCTTATCGATTGGGCCATTGCTAATAGTCATAGGGCAGATATTGAGAAAATAGCGCCTAATTTTAGAAATCAAACCATCCAGGAGGTGCTTCCTCCCGATGAACGTCCGATTCAACGTCATAATGCCAATATGTTTATTCTTGACAGGATTGGAGGTAATGGAATTTCTGAACATAGCGCCGGCGATATTTGGCTTTTACCCTATTGGTTGGGCCGATTCCTTGGGGTGATAAGTGCTCCAACAAAATAATAAAAAAAGAGACTGTCTAAAAAAATAGCCTCTTTTTTTTAGGACGGGTCATACCATTTAATAATAATCTTCAGAATCAATCTAACGACGCTATGGTTAATCCTAGAAATCCTGTAAATCCTGATTCAAATAACTTGCTGCTGCGCGCATAATTTCCACCCAAGAATGGGTGCATAATTGCTCCAAATTATTTTTATTGTACATATTTTTTCAGGTTTTAGTGCCTTTAGATAACCGATTATGAGGGTTTTTTTACCTTTTTATACTTTAAAATAACAAGCTTTTATTAATTATTAAAGTAGGAAGGTAGCTTTGTATATAGTAACTTACAAAAAATTAAACAAATTGATTTTCAGCTTGTTTGATACATTTTATCATCCGAAATGCCTACTTTAATCTATTTTAAATCAGTTGTCGGGTTATTTTTTCTTGTTTTTTTGCTCTCCTGCAAGAAAGACCAGGAAGAAGTATTGCCAAAGGAAACGGATATTTTTAATGGAGAGGTAGTTAAGCCATTGACCTGGCTGGCATTAGGTGATTCTTATACCATTGGTCAGGGGGTAAAAGAACAGGAAAGATTTCCAGCACAGTCCGTTAAATTATTAGATGAAAGAAACTTTTTTGTTAATGAGTTGAATTATATTGCTGTAACTGGCTGGACCACAAATGATTTAATGGTTGGATTAGATTATTATAAACCAAAATCACATACTATTGTAAGTTTGTTGATAGGTGTGAATGACCAATATAAAGAATGGGACACGGTAGGGTATAGGGAGAGATTGTCAGTCCTAGTGAAACGGTCCATTGTGCTGGCAAATAATAAACCAAATCATGTCTTTGTTTTATCTATTCCAGATTATAGCGTAACTCCCTATGCCCGTTTTCTCGATGCTAAGGAAATTGCCCTCCAGATTAATCAGTTTAACCAGATTATTTATGAGGTGTCGGAAGAATATGGTTGTCCATTTGTCGATATTACCCCATTCACCAGGGAGGCAGAAAATAATCCGTCCTTAATTTGCGATGATAATCTACATCCTTCTGGTTATGATTATGCCAGATGGGCAGAAAAACTGGTAGATGCTATTCGGGGTGTTTTATAAATACCCCAAATAGCAGGATACAGGTATTTTACTTTTCAAATTCAATGATGTATTCAGAAAAATATTTGCCAAGATTAGAATATTTGAAGAAAAGTCGCGCTTTTTTACCAAGTTTCAAGCTGGTATTTTTTGCTGCAATATCCTCTTTTGTATTCATAGGTTGAAGGGAAGGGTACCAAAGAACATGACCAGGTTTTTGAACCAGAACCTGAGGTTTAGTCCATTTTTGAGAATGATCATCTATGCCTAAATCCTTATGATAATTAAAGGAAATATATAGTTTATCTCCTATCCATGACTGTCCTTCCACATGACCCATCAGCATGACCCAGCAATTTAAATAGGTGTTCCAACTTACGGAAGGACCCCAATGAAATCCACCTGACTTAGATGATGCAGGTCCCCCTCCATTTTCTATTGGGATCTGTAAAGATTTTATGGGAATACCGATACCGTCCCAGGGGGCATTAAATCTAGTTCCGTCCCAACGTTTTGCTTTTCCCTGCGGTTGATCGAGATCTGAAATGAGCATTCTTGCCACACTAATGCATTGTCCGGAATGTTCTTTCTCAGGCGTATAGGTGGCAGGGTCATACATTCCGGGATAGCCGTATTCTCCATAAAAAAGATATAAATAATCACCCACGGCAACGGCAGAAGGATCACCGATTCCCCCAGCAAAAGTTTTAGATATATTATGTTTATTTAAAATCATTCTAGGCTGCTTATCTTCCAGGAACAAGCCTTTATTATCCCAACTCCAACCGCCGTCAGTCGATTTCATAACACCAATTCTGGGAACTGCTGCAGGGGTAATTCTATCCGTTAGTCCCAATGGCCAGTCTTTATCGAGGTATCCTTCCTTTGTTTCCGGATTAAAAGGGAGTGTTTCCGGATAGTTTTCATTATGATAAATAGCGTACAAGGTGCGACCAGAGGAATCATTTTGGGCTTGATAAACTGTTTCAAACCAAATGGCACCATGTAAGCCTTTTTGCCCTACTGGAGCATTTAGCGGTAGGGAAGGAGTTATATATTTATCTGCCGGAGTACTAAAAACCTCGTCAGCATTGAATCCAGAGGCAAATTTCAAATCTGTGGCATACCCCCAAACTGGATCTTCTCCATATTTTCCGGGAAAAATCCTGAGGGTGTCACCAATCCAGGCTTCCGCCATATTGCAGTCAACAAAATTATTGAAATGAAAAGTATCCGTAGTTATTAACTTAAATTTTACCCCGTTAGACAGGTCAGTATTACCTTCATTTTCTTTGGACGAAGGTTGACACCCTGCCAGCATTATTGCTAAAAATAGTAGATTTTGGGCAGATAAATAAGGGCTGATCTTGTATGCCATAATTTCCTTGGTTTAATTGGTTATAAGCATCAATTTAAAGATAAATCAAATAATTTTTACGTATCTGCTGATTTTTTTGATAGTGATTTCAAATTAAATTCTCCTAAGAATCCAGGAATATTCAGTTAAACTAATAATTTACTTTTTGTAACATTAAATAGATTGAAAAATATTTAATTCTTATTCCTTATGGTTATTTTCAACTATTCATTTTTAAGATTGTTATCATAACAAATTGCATTTTTTAAGCTTAAAATTTTATATTAAACCAATGGGAAACAACGAACATCAGAATCCGTCGGGTTCAAATGGCGAAGCAAAATGCCCTTTTACAGGCAATATTGCACCTAAGAAAGCGGCAGGAGGCGGAACAGGGAATCGTGATTGGTGGCCAAATCAGTTAAAACTGAATATTTTACGTCAGCATTCTGCCTTGTCCAATCCAATGGGTGAAGATTTTAATTATGCTGAAGAATTTAAAACTCTTGATTTATCAGCGGTTAAAAATGACCTGTATGATTTAATGACTACCTCACAAGATTGGTGGCCTGCAGATTATGGTCATTACGGTCCATTTTTCGTACGGATGGCCTGGCATAGTGCCGGAACTTATAGAATAACAGACGGTCGCGGTGGTGGAGGAACGGGAACCCAGCGTTTTGCTCCTCTTAACAGCTGGCCTGACAATGCTAATTTAGATAAAGCCAGATTATTACTTTGGCCTATCAAACAAAAATATGGAAATAAACTATCCTGGGCAGATCTAATGATTCTTGCTGGCAATTGTGCCATGGAATCAATGGGTTTCAAAACTTTTGGCTTTGCAGGGGGAAGAGCAGATGTTTGGGAACCTGAAGAAGATGTTTATTGGGGTTCCGAAAAGGAATGGTTAGCTGATAATCGTTATACTGGTGATCGTGAGTTGGAAAATCCTTTGGCTGCCGTGCAAATGGGATTAATTTATGTTAATCCCGAAGGCCCAAATGGTAATCCTGATCCAGTGGCTTCCGCGCGCGATATTCGTGAAACTTTTGGCCGTATGGCTATGAATGACGAAGAAACAGTAGCTTTGATAGCGGGTGGTCATACCTTTGGTAAGACACACGGTGCTGCCGATCCTTCTAAATATGTTGGTCCTGAACCTGCAGCAGCAGGCATTGAAGAGCAAGTTTTAGGCTGGAAAAATTCCTTTGGTACAGGTCATGGCGTTCATACTATTACGAGTGGTTTAGAAGGTGCCTGGACGACTACACCTACTAAGTGGAGTAATAATTATTTTGAGAACCTATTCGGTTTCGATTGGGAGTTGACAAAAAGTCCAGCAGGTGCCCATCAGTGGAAACCAAAAGGTGGCGCAGGTGCAGGTACAGTCCCTGACGCGCATGATACAGCACTGAGACATGCTCCAACCATGCTTACTACGGATATTGCCCTTAAAGCTGATCCAGCTTATGAAAAAGTATCCAGGAAATTTTATGAAAATCCAGATCTTTTTGCAGATGCTTTTGCCAGAGCGTGGTTCAAATTAACCCACCGTGATATGGGACCTCGTGCCAGATATCTTGGATCCGAAGTTCCAGCTGAAGTGCTGATCTGGCAAGATCCAATCCCTGCCGTTACGCATAAATTAGTAGATCAAAAAGATATCGATACACTAAAGGAAAAAGTGCTTCAAAGTGGTCTTTCTGTGTCAGAACTAGTGTCAACTGCCTGGGCTTCTGCCTCTACTTTTAGAGGTTCAGATAAAAGAGGTGGGGCAAATGGTGCCAGAGTAAGACTATCTCCACAGAAATACTGGAAGGTAAATAATCCGGCTCAGTTGACAAAAGTGCTGGATGCTCTTGAAAAAATTCAGGCTGATTTTAACCTGTCTCAAAAAGACGGAAAAGGTATTTCTCTGGCCGATCTGATTGTATTAGCTGGTGGAGCTGCCATTGAAAAAGCAGCTTCTTTGGCTGGTGAAAATGTCGTAGTTCCTTTTACTCCTGGTCGTGGTGATGCTACTCAGGAACACACTGATGTTGATTCTTTTGCTGTTCTTGAACCTATGGCAGATGGATTCAGAAACTATCAAAAAGCTATATCAAAAAATATGTCTGCGGAGGAGTTGTTAATTGATAAAGCACAACTTCTTAAGTTATCAGCACCTGAATTGACCGTGCTGATAGGAGGAATGAGGTCTTTGAATACCAATTTCGATCACTCACAACATGGGGTATTTACCAAAAATCCTGGCGTACTTTCTAATGACTTTTTTATCAATTTACTTGATCTGAATACTACCTGGAAAGCAACGTCAGACGATCAAAATATTTTTGAAGGTCGCGATAGAAAAACAGGTGATTTGAAATGGACAGGAACCAGAGTAGATTTAATTTTTGGTTCCAATTCAGAACTTCGTGCTTATGCTGAAGTCTATGGATTTGAAGGCGCAAAATCTAAATTTGTTAAAGATTTTGTTAAAGTCTGGGCAAAAGTGATGAACCTGGACCGCTTTGATTTGAATTAATCATATAAGTTATATTTTGTTAAAGGAGGCTGTCTAAAATGGTAGCCTCTTTTTTTTGTGCTATTATATAAATATATCAAATAGGCCTTTGAGATGGCAAAGGATAATAATGATAGATTTTCTAATATTTTGCCCGATGAGCATTAGATTTTTACGAAACACCATTGTAGAGACGCGATGCTTCGCGTGTTTTTCGAGATAGGTTTCAATATAAAAATTACCTGCTATCATCTGGTTTTGAATCAGGATTTTCAGGATTTCGAGGATTACAAAGGACGTCTTCGATTTGAAAGTAAAGTTTATTCATAGAAGATTACTTTCTCGTTGTGTACTATATTACATAGGGGAAGAGTCCTGCTATCTTCGTAACACCCAACCGCCAGGATCTCTATCTCATCCTATAAATCCTGTAAATCCAGATTCGAAAACCTGGCTGCAGCGCGCATAATTTCCAACCAGAAGTGCGTGTAAGCATAAAATCATAGGGGCAGAGCCCCGCCATCTTAGTAACTCTCCACCGTCAGGCCACCCATCCCGTCAGGTCACCCATCACGATCCAAATAATTGCCTCATGATAGCCTCTAAATAGGTAGCATCGGTAGCATCAAAAGCTCCTTTTTTGGTACTATCCACATCTAAAACGGCTAATAATTCTCCTGTTTTATTAAAAACGGGGACGACAATTTCAGATCTGGAATGAGCATCGCAGGTAATGTGTTCAGTTCCTTCAACCAGTTCATGGGTGTCAATGACCAAACAGGTTTTCTTCTCTCTGGCTACTTTTCCACAAACTCCTTTAGAAAATTCAATATGTAAACAACCCGTGGTTCCCTGATATGGCCCAACACTTAACTTTCCATTATTTACCCTATAAAAACCTACCCAATAAAAATAGGGCAAATAGGTTTTGGCCAAAGCATTGAAGGTAGACATCTTTAAAATGTCATCCTCCTCATCGGCTAATTGAAGGGTTACAGCCTCTGATAATTGGTTATAAGCCAATATTTTATCTTTAGCCGAAAGGGTGACTGAAGGTTTTATAAAAAAAGGCATTTCGGTTCCTGATTGCATAATATTGGATTAAGGTTTAATAAAATCAGTATGATTAGATTGATAGTTACATGGCTTATCCAGGGCTAATTGCACGTAAACCTGCCTTTTTTCCTTTCCCAAAACATCATTTTTAATGAAATCGAGCATTCTTTCCCGTTCTTCTGCCATAGGCAATGAGGCATATTCGTGTCCTCCATTTAGGTAGGAAACTAAGTAAATAGATTTGTTAAGTTGGGTATGTCTGGATTTTAGTTCACCTGCGCCATGTAAAAGTAAATAGCCACTTTGTCCAGGGTTACATAAACGGTGAGATCTGATATCAAAAGGTACTAAAGCATCGCAAGTGCCATGGAAAAATAAAGAGGGTAGGGCATTTTCGGATGTTATCATTGTTGGGTCAATCAATGCGCCTGCCATACTAATGATTCCCGCATATTTAAAATCAACGGGCAAAACAAGGGCTTCGATTGGTAAATTAGCCGTAGGCCAGTATGCGGTATGTAAAACGGCTTCCGCTCCTGCAGAACTTCCTGCCAGAATTACCTTGGACATATCCAGATTAAATTCATTTTGTTGGGTCATCAAAAAGGCAGTGGCTCTCCTGACATCTATCATGGATTGTTGAAAAACCATGATTTTTTGATGAGCAGGTTGGTCACAACCAAACGATTTTCCCTTCATAAGCAATCGATAAGACATAGATACAAAAGCATAGCCTGCGGCAGTCATTTCAGCAGCTGTAGCAGAAATTAGTGGGTCTATTCGATTCCCTCCGGAAAAACCTCCACCATGAACATATAATATTAGTGGTAATTTCTTATCAACAGCTGGAATATCAGGTAGGTATATATCCAGTTCAAGTTTATCTTTTCCATCGTTGAAATAAGTAAAGGTCTGCATTTTCTTTGCAGAGTAGGAGGGAATGTTGTTGACATTAGCTGGATCGAATTTTGTGTTTTTCAATAGCCAGGATAAAAGCTCAGGTTCTTTGAAAGCATTATTCCAGGAATCATGTCCTACGCCAGGGTATTCCGTATATCTTACATTTCCCTTTTCTGCTTTAATTTTATTAACAAGTTCTCTGGAATAACTCACTGGAACTACATTATCAGCGTCTCCGTGAAAAAACCAGGTAGGTATTTTGTTGCCGTAAATGGAGGTAAGTAGGGTGTTGCCACCGCCACAGATAGGGAAAGCAGCAGCAAATCTATTAGGCTCTCTGGCTATCCACTCTAATGTGCCAAAGGCACCCAATGATAATCCTCCTAAATAAACCTTTTGCTCGTCCACGCAATTATTGACCATTAACTCGCTCAATAATCCGCTGAGTAATTTCATTTGCTTAGACGGTTCCTGCGTAAAGGGAAAATCCCATTTTCCTGTGGAATCAGATTCCATACTGGACCAACTTTCGCCTGAAGGACATTGTGGGAAAACAATTATGGACTGGAAATTTTTTCTGGTACTTTCCTCCAAAAATAAATTAGCACCATGCTTCAATTGTGCTTCATTGTCATCACCCCGCTCTCCTGAACCATGTAAAAAAACAAGCAATGGATATTTTTTACCGCAATCATAGTCTATGGGTAATAAAATACGGTAGGGCATTCTATTTCCATTATTGTCCAAAAATTCTCGTTTTTGGAAAGCACGAAGGGATTCTTGTGCCTCTAATTTATTGATTCCGCATAAAAATAAGGGAAACAATAGGAAAATCATATTTTTCATTCCTTGCTTAATTTTGTATTATTGTAAACTTTGCATAGCAAATATAATATTAGCCTTTGCATTCTCAGTCATTATTTAATCCTTTACTGACTATCTAAATGATATGTTCCAAAGAAAAAACCAATTATTAAGCCTGTTCATCCTTTTTTCTTTTGCTCTTTTTGCACAAGAAACGCCCTTCATATCGCATTTTTCAAGAAAAGATTATCAAGGTTTAAATCAGAATTGGAGCCTGGGACAATCATCAGACGGCTTCATATTTTCGGCAAATTCTGCTGGCTTACTCGTTGCAGATGGACAGAATTGGAGGAAATTTGAGTTGCCAAAGGGTCAAATTATTAGATCGCTCTCTGTTTCTTCCCAAAATAGAGTGTTTACAGGTAGTGTTGGTACCTTTGGTTATTGGGAGAAAGACAAATTTGGTCATTTCCATTACATTGATTTATCGGCAAATAACTTAGATTCTCTCCATCTAAAAGAGGAGTTCTGGCATATTTTAGAAAAGAATAATGATCTGTATTTTCAATCTTTTTCTGTAATCTATAAATGGAATAACAAAAAAGTTTCCAGAATTACTCCTCCCGGAAATATTATGTTTCTGCAAAAAGTGGGAAATAAAATAGTCGTTCCCGTTATAGGTAAAGGCTTGTTTCTTTTAAATGAAGAAAATAATACGTTTAGTTGGATTAAAAATAGTGAGATTCTGCAAAATGAAACCATCTCCTTTATTCTTCAAGATAAGGCCGATTGGTTGATTGGTACTCAGCTAGCAGGTGTTTTTAGGTATAATGGTCGTGTTTTTACACCTTGGGAAAATCCTTTAAATAAGGTCTTAAAACAAAAACAACTCAATAAGGCTATAAGATTGAAGGACGGAAGTCTTGCTCTGGGTACGGTGTTGGATGGCCTGTTTATTATGGACTTAAATGGCCAGTTAAAACTTCATTTGAATAAAGAAAATGGGCTTCAAAATAATACAATACTTTCTTTATTTGAAGACAAATTACAAAATCTTTGGGTCGGTTTAGATAAAGGAATCGATTTAATTCACCGTTCTTCTCCACTTTCCTATTATCATGATACTAAAGGTGTATTGGGTACAGTTTATACGGCCTTAATGGATGGAAATTTATTTTACGTCGGCACAAATCAAGGGGTTTTTGTTAAAAATAAGGTAGATAAAAAGCCGTTTTCTTTTATTGAAGGCACCCAGGGACAGGTTTGGCAGTTGTTGAAACAGAATAATATACTCTTGTGCGGACACAATAGTGGTACTTTTTTATTTGAAAATGGAAAACCTAAACTTATTTCGAACATAACCGGAGGTTGGTCGTTTTGTGAAGTCCCCGGTAAAAAAAATGAATTATTACAATCTACCTACACAGGTCTGGCCTTATTTACTTTTCAAAATAATCAGTGGACATTCAACAAAAGATTAGATGGTCTTAATGAGCCTATCAGAAAAATATTACCCGCAGGTGATAATTATTTTTGGGCATTACATGCTAATAATGGTCTATATAAACTAAAAATTGAATGGAGTAAAGGTGCCATAGTATCTCAGGTAAAACTGGATAAAAAGGATGGGCTATCAGACCAAACCAGATTGGATATTCGCTTTTTCAGAGATACGCTGTTGGTGCATTCAAGAGATATGAACTATTATTTTGATGAAACTTCTCAAAGGTTTTATCCATGGAAAGAGAATTCTATGGAGAAAGGTGCCATTTGGCTGGAAGCAGAAAATGAAGGTTTTACTTACAAGAATAATCAATTGAAACATTGGAAAAATAATGAAATAAAGGCTATTCATCCTATTTCTATGATTCCAGAAAATGAACATATTGTAAATTTGAATAAGGAGGAATTATTTGTTGGTTTGGAAGATGGTTACGCGCTAATTCCCAAAAATGAATATGAAAATACTTTTCTAAGAAATATTATTTTTTCCCCTCTCCTTAGTGAACTCAAGGCTCAAGCAAAAGATGGAAAACAAGTTGAATTGAACTGGGTGAATATTGGCAAAACGGAAGGGGTAGAATTTCCCCCCTCAGGTTATAATTTGAGCGTTAAATTTGGATTTCCTTCTTTTGAAAGTGGTGTTTTATTCAGATTTCGATTGATTGGATGGCAAGACAACTGGTCGTCCTGGCAAGTTTTGAGATCTCTGAACTGGAATAATTTGTCACCAGGCGATTACATACTTGAAATTCAAGCTAATGTTTCTCCAAAAATACTGAGAGTACCCATTTTTGTTTTACCACACTGGTACCAAACCGTCTTTTTCAAAGTAGGAATGATTTTTCTTTCACTCTCCCTTCTATTTTTTCTCTTCAAATCTTACCTGAAAAGTATTGAAATCAGACATCAAAAACAAATTAAGAAAAAGGAACTTGAACTGGAGCAGCAAGTTGTGAAAGCAAAAAATGAACAATTGGAGGCCGATAACCTAAATAAAAGCCGGGAGTTGGCCAATGCTACTTTTACCCTAATTCATAAAAATGAATCTTTGCTTAGTGTTAAGGAAGAACTCGATATAATGAAATCTGAATCCTCTTCAAAATTATTCGATGGTCATTACAAAAAGTTAATAAGCATTCTCGATAATCAACTGGAAAATGAAAAAGATTGGCAAATTTTTGAAAGTAATTTTAACGAGGTCCATGATATTTTCTTTAAAAAACTGAAACATCAATTCCCTGATCTGACTCCCGGTGACCTGAAATTAGCGGCTTATCTTAAAATGAATCTGTCGTCCAAGGAGATCGCTCCATTATTGAATATTTCTATCCGTGGTGTAGAAAATAAGCGCTATAGACTTCGTAAAAAAATGAATTTAGAAGAGGATGATAATCTCACCAATTTCATGATAGACTATTGATTTCATTAAGTTCTCACCACCCAAAACCTGTCTGCGTTACCTTTGCTCATTTTATAGTTTTTTTTTTGAATGGCGTAGTAGTAGTGTAGTGGTTTTTTATACTTCCTATCTCCAATTGTTGCATCTTGTACGTTGAAATGATGAAAATACATTTCAAGAAGCAAGTGCGGGTTGTATTTGCCAAACAAAATTTCGAATGGTAAAACTACTTTTTGGTAGATTGGCGTATTGTTTAGCTCTTATAATAATTGGGAGGGCACCTCTACTGGCCCAACAGGAAGTCTATTTTTTTAGAGAAAGCAATCAAGGTAGTTTTTATGACTCTGGATTAGCCTTTAAGTCCGGAAATAGTTATATCGAGCAGGCAGGTTCGACAAATGATAAAATTCCGGTGGAACTTTCTATTCCTGCTTATCAGGGGAAGCATAGTCTTCGCCTCCAATGGATTTCTAGAGCAGGAGGAGATTGGTCCGCGTTGATTATTGCCCCAGGATTTCCATTCCTCGACCTTAGCAAAATGGATACCCTCTCTTTTTCTTTGTTTTCAAAAAATGGATTGGACAAAGCAAATATGCCTTACCTTTATTTTGAAGGCGCTCCCGGAAATACAAAAAGCAAGAAGTTTCCACTTTCTCAGTTTGTCCAAAGTTTGTCTGCTGAAAAATGGCAGCTGGTGAATATACCCATTACTACACTAAAAGCAGAAACTGTAGGTTCCTCTTTGCAATGGAATCAAATAAAAGCGGTCATTTTCGGACAAAATACTGCCGATAATTCTACTCATGTTCTATTGGTTGATGAGGTAAAAGCTTTTAAAGCCGCTACCTTTATAGAAGAAATACCTGCCATAGTTACCTCATTTAGAGTTAAATCTTATCCTGCTCACATCGCATTGCATTGGAAAATTCCTGCTAATCCCGCTCCAGCGCAGTTTAAAATACTTCGTTCTGCCGATCAGTGGAAAAGCTTCACTCAATTACCCCTGATTTCTGGTAAAGATTCGCTCTATCTCGATTATCCTCAGAATATCGATACTTCAATCACTTATAGTTACAAAATAGTAGCATTGAATAGTCAGGGTGCTTTCAATGAAAGTAATGAAACAAAAAATGCAAGATTAGTCAAATTCAGGGATGACGAATATCTGGACATGGTGCAGGAATACACCTTTCGCTATTTCTGGGATTTTGCCCATCCCTCTAGTGGCATGTCCAGGGAAAGAAATACTTCCGGCAATCTGGTAACCACTGGTGGCAGTGGTATGGGGATTATGGGTTTGTTAACGGGTATTGAACGGGGTTATATAACACGAAAACAAGCACTGGAACGCTTACATAAAATAGTTGCCTTTTTGGCATCGTGTGACAGATTTAAAGGGGTATTTCCGCATTGGCTCAATGGGGATTCTGGGAAAGTTATCCCTTTTAGTGCCCGTGATGATGGAGGTGATTTGGTTGAAACCTCCTTTTTGATGCAGGGATTACTCGCTGCCAGAGGCTATTTTGATTCGGAAATAGAGGATGAAAGGCAGTTGAGAATCAAAATTACAGCCCTTTGGGAAGCCGTTGATTGGCAGTGGCACAGACAGCAAAATCAGAATGTGCTTTATTGGCATTGGTCTCCTGTTCACCAGTTTGCTATGAATTTTCAACTTCGGGGTTGGAATGAAGCGCTAATTACCTATATCTTAGCTATTGCAGCCCCCGTGAATCCTATTCCTGCCAATTTATACCATGTAGGATGGGCAGGGTCAAATTATAAGTCGGGATTAACTTCTTTTGGCTATCGTTTGGATATCGGTGGTTTTAGAGGTGGACCGCTGTTTTTTGCCCATTATTCTTTTCTTGGTTTTGATCCCAGAGATAAAAGGGACGCTTATACCGATTATTTTAAACATAACACCAATCATACACTCATTAACAGGGCCTATTCGATACAAAATCCTAAAAATTTTAAAGGCTATGGAGAGAATAGCTGGGGGTTGACCGCCAGCGACGATCCAATGGTTGGCTATCTGGCGCACGAACCTACCCCTGAACGCGATAATGGTACCATTGCTCCTACCGCTGCACTGAGTAGTATTGTTTATACCCCAAAGGAATCTATAGCCGCTCTAAAGCATTTTTATCACCAGCACGGCAAAGATTTATTTGGTCCCATGGGCTTTTATGATGCATTTAATCTGGAAAAGAATTGGTTTGCTGACTCATATCTTGCCATAGATCAAGGACCTATATTAGTGATGATTGAAAACTATCGAAGCGGTAAAATCTGGGAATCTTTTATGAAAAATCCAGAGATTAATAAGGCGCTCGACCAGATTGGGTTTTCTAAAGTGGTTAGTTCAAATCGTGTTGGATTGTTAGACCATGGAAACATTTCTATTTATCCAAATCCAGTAACCAATGGTGTTATTCAAGTATCTGTAAATCAATTAATAAATGGAGGTGTAACATTTTCTTTATTAAACATGCAGGGGCAGGAAATGTACAAATGGGAAAAGAGAGAGATGTTTTCATCTGCCTCTCAGGTACCATTAAACTTGCCCAGTCATATACGCGGAAGCTTCCTTCTGCTCATACAATCGAATCAAGAAAAGGCAGCAATGCCTGTTTTTATACATTAATTAACATTATTCAAAACGCGTCATTATGATGAAAAGAAGTTTACTCAAAATGCTGCTACTGGTGCTGCCCTTCCTGGGTCAGGCTCAGGTAGTCCTGGAAAATTTTGAAGGCGCTGCTAAACTTCCCTGGAATCCGGTTGAAGGTTCATTTGCTGTGGTCGATAACCCTGCAGGTGGAGATGTTCTCGGTATTAATACAGGGGGAAAAGTAGGGGCTTATACCAAGAAAAAGGGCTCTGCCTACAGTTTATTTCTGGCGGAACTTAGTGCTCCGATAGATATGACAACCAATAATCAGTTAAGGATTATGGTTAAAGCACCCGTTGCTACATCCTTTATTCTAAAATTGGAGGGTTCTTCTGCTCCAATTGAAGAAAAAAAGAAAATTGCTGTGTCTGGACAATGGATTGAATATACTTTCAATTTTAGTGCCGCTGCCGATCGTAAATTAAACAAAATTCTTTTGTTTTTTGATCCGGGGGTAGATACTTCCGGCGCAACCTACCTTTTTGATAATTTGGTTATTGAGCCATCTGGTGCCTGTAAAGGGGTGGCAAAAAATGCTGCCATCTGGGACGATTTCGATTGTCAGAGAAATGTTCAGGTAGCTCTTCCTGGTTTGACCGACCTTACCGCCGTGGTGAATCCTGATAAATCAGGCATAAATACGAGTGCAAAAGTAGGACGTTACAAAGATACAGAATCTGAGTGGCATGCCATGGTATTGGATTATGGAGAAAATATTCCTTTGGATAAGTTAAGTTTGGCAAAAATTAAAGTATGGGCTCCTGTCGCAGGTATGTTATTAGTGAAATTAGAAGGAGGTGATTCTCCGGCTAAAGAGGTGCCAGTGCAAATAACGGAGTTAAATAAATGGGTGGAATATACCGTTGATTTTACCTCTCAAGTGGCAGCTAAGCATAAAAAATTAGTCCTTTTCTTTAATGCTGGAAAATTACCCGGTGCAAATGATGTTTATTTTATAGATGATCTTCGTTTCGAAGCCAGACCAACCAGCGTGGTGCTAGAGGACTTTGAGCCTACTGCGAAATTACCCTGGAAAGCAGCCGATGGTGCCTTTGCCCTGGTAGATAATCTTCCTGGTGGAGATACCTTAAAACTTAATGCAAGTAAAAAAGTAGGCGCCTATACAAAAAAGAAAGGTGCTGAATACAGTCTGTTCATTGCTGAATTGACTCAACCTTTAGATTTAACCGTTTACAATACCTTTAAAATTCATGTTAAATCACCGGTAACTACTTCGTTCTTACTGAAATTAGAAGGAGCTTCTGGAAATATTGAAGAAAAAAAGAAAATTGCCGTTGCTAATCAATGGGTAGAATATACCTTCAACTTTAGTGCCGCCGCTGCAAAAAAAGATTTTAATAAAATCATCATTTTCTTCGACCCAGGTACAGCAGATTCTCAAGATACTTATCTGTTTGATAACCTCGTCGCCGTAGAATCTGGCGCATGTTCTGGGGTAGCAAAAAATATTGAAGTGCTTGATGATTTTGATTGTCAACGTAATATCTCTTATTCTATGCCAGGATGGGATGATGTCGTTGCCGTTAAAAATCCAGATCCTTCGTCAGTAAATGAAAGTGCCAATGTAGGTAGATACAAAGATACAGGCGGAGAATGGCATGCTTTAGTTGTAGATTATGGTGCAAATATTCCGTTAGGAGACAGAAATGTATTCAAAATTAAAGTGTGGGCTCCCGTTGCTGGTAATCTTTTAGTGAAATTGGAAGGAGGAACCTCCCCTGCTAAAGAAGTGCCAATTGCTATTTCTCAGTTAAATAAATGGGTAGAGTATAAAGTTGATTTCAGTGGTGAAGCTGGAAATAGCCACAAGAAATTAGTACTTTTCTTTAATGCAGGGAAATTACCTGGTGCTAATGATACCTATTTTATAGATGATATCAGACTTGAAGCCCAACCTTCTGGTATTTTGGAAGATTTTGAGCCTAAAGCCAAATTGGCGTGGGAAACTTTCGGTGCAGAAGCGGTTTTTGGAAAATTCAATGGGTTAATCGCAAACCCTGATAAAACAGGTGCCAATACTACTACCAATGTAGGTTCTTATAAAAAAGGTACTTCTGCCTTAGGTGGGGTGAAATCTTTGCTTCCAACCGGATTTAAATTAACGGATTTACCTCAGCTTAATCTACAAGTTTGGGCTCCCGCTGGGGCGAAATCATTGACACTGAGATTGAATTCTGCTACGCAAGGATTGAAAGAAGTGAACAGACCAATTACCGAAACTAAAAAGTGGGTGGATCTTTCTTTTAATTTTGATAATTTCAAAGCGATTACTGATTTTGAAACGGTGGAAATCATTTTTGACCCTGCTTTGGCAGCTGCTGATACCTGGTATTTCGATAATCTTTCTCAAACCAAAGCAACGGTAAATCCTTGTGAAGGAACTGTACCCGTAGCCGGTATAGTAGATGATTTTGACTGTCAGAGAAATGCCGTAGTTTTTACAACAGGAGGAGATTTTCTTGAGGTAATCAAAAATCCTGATGCATCGGGTATTAATTCATCTGCGAACGATAAAGTTGGAAAATATAATGATCCTCTAGATGAATGGGGTGCTATAGTATGGGATTTTGGAAAGGAAATTGACTTGAGTGTGAAAAATCAACTTAAGTTGAAAATTTGGTCTCCTGTTGCCGTTCCTTTAATGTTCAAATTAGAGGGTGGACAACAAGTTGAAATACTTTCTGAGGTGAAAGCTGCTAATGCAAAAAAATGGGTTGAATACCTGATTGACTTTAAAGGTGCTGTCGGAAAGGGTAACAAAAAATTAGTGATTTTCTTCAATCCTGGAAAAACGCCGACCGCACCTCTCTCTTATTTTATGGATGATCTCGAATTCGTGCGCGCTCCTTACACAGGTTGTATTTCTACTTTTGAAACGCCACTTGATAATTTAGGGAAATTCCAATATTTTGCTAATGGTGATTTGGACGGTAAACAAGTCGATTTTGTTATCGACAATCCTAAGAAAGGGGGCATAAATATGTCTAATAAAGTAGGCGAATTCATAGAAAGACCAGGAGGTGAAATTTTTGCCGGTATGTTTGCTACTGGTTTACCTGCGACTATTGTTGTGCCAAATAACAGCAAGAAAATATCTATGAAGGTTTGGATGGATCAAGCCGCTGAAGTGGTGTTCAAATTGGAAAGAGGGGTGAATGGTGAACCACAAACAGGTGATACCAAAGTGAAATATACTACCCCAAATCAATGGCAAACACTTACCTGGGATTTCAGCGAAAAAGTTCCAGATAATGCAGTTTATCAAATCATTACTCTAATCTTGAATTTCGATAATACGCCGACGACAGAGAAAAGATATTATTTTGATGATATTGCCATTGGTAATGCGACTTGTGGAACACCAACGCCTAACGTCGAAGTAAATATTGATCCGCTGACCATTTTCCCTAATCCTGCAGCCGATCGTCTGGAGGTTAGAAATATGAATAAGGTGAACAATCTGGTAATTTATAATGCATTGGGTCAACAACAAGGCATTATACAGGTAGCTGGACAAGACGCCATGTCACTGGATATTTCTCATTTGCAGAAAGGAATTTATATACTGGCTGGCTTCTCAAAGAAAGGTAGTCTTATTTCAAATGCAAGGTTTATGAAAGAATAATAATGAAGGGCGATTTTACCCATATCGGGTAGAATCGCCCTTTTTTATCATTTCCTAATATTTATGCTTTAACTATGACTTATTTTCGTTGTTTGTTTTTGTGCTTGGTCTTTTCAATTTTTTGCTCAGTTGATATTATTGCTCAACAAGCTCCTCTTCCTCCTTTTTCTAATGAAGTGTTAAAGGAAAGAACGTTTAATTATTTTTGGAAACTGGCAGATCCTACTTTCGGTCAGGTGCCTGACAGATATCCTTCATTGACTTTTTCCAGTATTGCCGCTACCGGCTTTGGAATTACCTCCTATATTGTAGGAGCCGAAAATAAATATATCTCTCGTGCTGCTGCTGCGGAACGCACGCTTAAAACGCTGAAAGCTTTATATGGCCTTAAACAAGGACCTGAACCAACAGGTGTTAGCGGATTTAAAGGCTTTTTTTATCATTTTTTAACGCTGGATAAAGCGGAACGATTTAAAAATGTTGAATTATCAACTATTGATACGGGGCTGCTTATGGCTGGCGTTTTAGCTGCAATGAGCTATTTCGATGCTCCAAATCCAACAGAGAAAAAAATCCGGCTACTAGCCGATAAATTATATAGACGGGTAGATTGGGACTGGGCCATGAATAATAATCCTCACATGTCTATGGGTTGGCATCCCGAAACGGGATTTATTAAGTCAGAATGGAAAGGCTATAATGAAGCCATGGTTCTACTTGTTATGGCTATGGGTTCTCCAACTCACCCAATTCCTGCCAATAGTTGGGAGAAATGGTGCGAAACTTACCAATGGGATACTTTTGAAGGGTATGATTACGTAAATTTTGAACCCCTGTTCGGTCATCAGTATAGTCATATTTTTATTGATTTTAAAGGTATAAAAGATCCGTATATGCAGAAAAAAGGGATTGATTATGCTGAAAATACCAGGAGAGCTACCCTGGCTAATCAGGCTTATTGTATTAGGAATCCAAAACAATTTGAAGGGTATTCTGCATTAGAATGGGGTTTAACGGCTTGTGATGGCCCAGCCTATGATAAAAGAGTGTGGAAAGGTCAGGAAATAAACTTTCAAGAATATAGCGCAAGGGGCGCAGCCGCTACCCGTATTGTGGACGATGGTACCATTGCTCCAACCGCGGCTGGTGGATCCATTCCTTACGCTCCTGAAGTGTGTATCCCAACATTGGCCCATTTATGGAATACTTACTCTAATAATTTGGTGGGGGAATTCGGATTTAAAGATGCTTTTAACCGGACCTATACCTTTAACGCCAGTCAGCCTGATGGTTGGTTCGACAAGGATTATCTTGGTATCGATCAAGGCCCGATTCTTCTACAAATGGAGAATTATCAAACGGGTCTCATTTGGAATGTAATGAAAAAAAATCCACATATAAAAAGAGGATTATTAAAAGCGGGATTTAAAGGGGGCTGGCTTCAATAATCTTGTCGGGTAATTTGTTTAACTTTAATGACATTTGTAATGCAACAAAAAATTACTTTCTTTCGACTTTTAGGCCTGGGTGGGATTATCTTTTTGTCTCACTTTCTTAGGTTTGATCAGCTCTTTCGCCAACATTTCACCGCAGTAAATCAACCGGTGAGTTTAGTAGATTCTCTATTGTCTATAATGACCTTAGAGGAAAAAGTAGGTCAAATGACGTTATTTACCAGCGATTTGGAACTTACCGGTCCCACTTTGCGCGCTAACTATAAAGAGGATATTCAAAATGGTCGATGTGGAGCTATTTTTAATGCCCATACAGCAGCTTACACCCGCGAACTACAGAAAATGGCAGTGAATGAAACCAGATTGGGTATTCCCCTTCTTTTTGGTTATGATGTTATCCACGGATATAAGACTATATTCCCCATTCCTTTGGGAGAATCAGCCAGCTGGGACTTAGAGGCTATTGAAAAATCAGCCAAGGTTGCCGCTGATGAATCAACCGCGGCTGGGTTACATTGGACTTTTGCTCCAATGGTCGATGTTTCCAGAGATCCACGATGGGGAAGAGTAGCAGAAGGTGCCGGCGAAGACCATTACCTGGGGGCTAAAATTGCTGCAGCAAGAGTTAAAGGTTTTCAAGGGGATAATCTTAAAGATTTAAACTCTATGCTTGCTTGCGTTAAACATTTCGCCGCTTATGGCGCTTCTCAGGCAGGCAGAGATTATCATTCGGTCGATATGACTGAAATGACCCTCCGTGAAATTTATCTGCCTCCCTATAAGGCGGCTATTGATGCCGGCGCAAAATCGGTTATGACTTCTTTTAATGACGTTTTCGGCGTTCCCGCTACCGGAAATACCTTTTTATTGAAACAAATTTTAAGGGATGAATGGGGGTTTGATGGATTTGTAGTGACTGATTATACTTCTATAAATGAAATGGTCGCTCATGGCGTGGCTGCCAATGAAGCCGATGCAGGCCTTATGGCCGCAAAAGCTGGTGTCGATATGGATATGCAGGGGGCTGTTTATTATAAATATCTCCTTCAACAGGTTCGTTCTGGTCAAATTTCTATGCGTTTAATAGACGAAAGTGTAAAGCGTATTTTGAAAATTAAAGAGGATTTAGGTCTATTTGAAGATCCTTTTCGTTATTGTAGTGCTGAAAGAGAAAAACGAACAATTCTTTCTCCTGCCAATAGAGCTGCTGCAAGGGATGTTGCAAAAAAATCAATCGTTTTACTCAAAAATCAAGGGAATATTCTTCCCATCGATGTAAATAAGGGTCAAAAAATAGCTTTGATTGGACCATTGGCAGAAACGCAAAAGGAATTGTTAGGTTCCTGGTCAGCATCGGGGGTTGATACCGATTGTGTTTCTCTAAAATCAGGATTATTAGCCCAAATAAAAAATCTTTCTCTCCTGCAAGTGGTCAAAGGTTGCAATATCAATGGAAATGATAAGACTGGTTTTAATGCTGCATTGGCTGCTGCTAAAAAAGCAGATATTGTTATCATGGCGCTGGGAGAGGAAGGCCTCATGTCCGGTGAGGCAGCCAGTAGAGCGGATATTCGTCTGCCTGGCGTGCAGGAGGACCTACTTAAGGCCGTTTCCGCATTGGGAAAACCAATTATTGTGGTATTGATGAATGGCAGACCCCTGATTCTTGATCAGGTGGATTTGAACGCGCAGGCTATCTTGGAAACCTGGTTTTTAGGCACCGAAGGCGGAAATGCTAT
>BJGN01000047.1 GCA_014190515.1 Bacteroidota bacterium | reverse complement strand
TTGTAAGGAAGCTTTGGTTGATATATCTAAAAGTAGATCTAAAATTGAAACAGGTGGGCTTAAAATTGTGTTTGTCCACATGACCGATTTTGAAACGGCTGAAAAGAATTTCAGTAAATTTGGATTATTGAACGTCAATCATGTTAGTGACCCTAATTGTAGATATTATGCCGCTTTTGGATTGGTAAAAGGGAATTTTAATCAGCTTTTTGGCTTGCAATCTCTTATTCGGGGCTTTTCTGCAGGTATAAAGAATGGGCAGGCACCAAGTGCGCAAATTGGCGATGGATTTCAAATGCCCGGGGTTTTTGTAATCGATAACGGTGAGTTGAAAGAAAGTTTTATACATAATTTGTCTTCTGACAGACCTGACTACTTGCAGCTGGCTAGTTGTTGTGTTATAAAGTAATAATAAATCGGTTTATATGATTGGGTGGAAATTTGGTGATGTTGGAAATCAGGATAAAGACAATAGTGTTTTTGATCGGTTACTCAAGCTTTTTAAGGAATTACTTCTTCATACCTCTGGTGATGTTGATGAAGCGTTATCTTGGTTAACCGAGCTCGATAGACAATATAAATTGACCACACCTGAGTATGGTTTAGCTGATTTTATTCAGGATCTTAAAGATCAGGGGTTTATACGTTCTAAAGATGCTCAATCTCCCAGATTGGTTCCCGCTCCTAAAATGGAATTGGCCATGCGAAAGAAGGCATTGGAAGATGTTTTTGGCGATATAAAGAAAGGTAAAGCCGGTGGACATAATACCCGTCTCGAGGGTAGGGGAGACGAACTTACCTCTGAAAGAAGGCCTTTTGTATTTGGTGATGCTTTGGATAAAATTGCCCTGTCTGAGTCCTTAAAAAATGCTCAGGTTAATCATGGGATAGATTCCTTTAAACTAGCAGAAAATGATCTTGAGGTACAGGAAACTTATGATCAAAGTCAAATGTCAACCGTATTGATGATTGATATTTCTCATTCTATGATTCTTTATGGCGAAGATCGTATTACTCCAGCTAAGAAAGTGGCTATGGCTCTTTCAGAATATATAACTACGCGATTTCCAAAAGATACGTTAGATATTCTTGTTTTTGGAAATGATGCGTGGACTATCGAAATTAAAGATTTACCTTATCTTCAGGTTGGACCTTATCACACAAATACAGTGGCCGGTCTACAACTTGCCATGGATTTATTAAGGAAACGCCGAAGTTCCAATAAGCAAATCTTTATGATTACAGATGGTAAGCCTACTTGCATAAAGAAGGGTAAAAAGTATTATCAGAATAGTTTCGGTCTCGATAGAACCATTGTTTCCCGTACCTTGAATCTGGCGCAGTCATGTAGGAAGATGGATATTCCTATCACTACTTTTATGATTGCGAGGGATCCATATTTAATGAATTTCGTAGATCAATTTACTAAAGCTAATCAGGGAAAGGCTTTTTATAGCTCTTTGGATGGTCTGGGTTCTTTTGTTTTTAGAGACTATAAGAATAATAAGTCGAGAAAAAGCAATAAATAAGATGAATATTGTGTTTTCTAAAAAACATAAAATTCATGCGATATTTTTTTTTCTTTTCTCTTATATTAATAACATTATCCCTATCAGGTCAGACTGGTAAGTTTACTTTCTCAGCAAATGAAAAAAAGGAGTTGTCTGCTTTAGAGGACACTCTTTCTTTTTATGCCTATTCCTTAGTTAATGATTCTTTGCCTGAAGATAGGTTCTATGCGACCAGAGAACTTATTGTTACCCTGGTAAAAACCTTGAAAATTAAGAACTCTTACTATTATCCTTTTTCAAAGCTAAAATCTGTTTCTTTACAGTATCCTCCAGATAGTAGCTTTCGTATGTTTACCTGGCAATTGGCTGTTTCACCGACAGAATATAGATATTATGGCGCTTTACAAAGGAAATCTGACAGTTTAATTTTATTTCCATTAATTGATAGGTCTTTTACTATATCTCAACCCGAAGTAGCTTCTTTAGGCCCTGAAAATTGGATGGGATGTCTTGTTTATGGTATTCAGCAATTTGGCGTAGGCGATTCTGCCACTTATCTTGCTTTTGGCTATGATGCAAATGACGGTAAAACGCGTAAAAAGTGGATTGACCCCATCCGTTTTGTTCGCAATAAACCAGTCTTCGGTGCGCCTCTTTTTCCCCCTAATCCTAAAGATTCAAGCGCTACTATTCCTCTCAGATTTATTCTTTCCTATTCTGCAGAATCTACTATAAAGTTGAATTATGATTCAGAACTCGGATTAATTGTCTTTGACCATTTGGCTCCACTGGTTTTAAAAGCCGGACAGCCTGAGGAAATGGTTCCAGATGGAAGTTACGAGGCTTTTAAAATCTTACCAAATAAATTAGAATATATTGAGATGCTTACAGTTATTTCGACCGATGAGGAGACAATTAGGCAGAAACCTATTTTGGGTAGGGAGGGAAAAGATTTATTCGGTAAAAGTAGCTTAGAAAAGAAAAAGAATGGAAATAATTAAATTTCTTCTTCGTCAAATTCATCGAAATCGCTGAAATCGTCCATACTTCGTCTATCTTTTTTTGTAGGTCTTCCTGTACCTCTGGCTCTGAGAACGCTTGATTTCTTGCCATTAAACCAATCGTTATATTTTTCTAATTCAGAGTCAGGTGTGTTGTTTTGGAAACATTCTTTAGCAATGGGAGCGGGTACGCGGTTTTTGAGTAATTCTTTAACCTCAAATTGAAAATTGAATCCATTTTTGCGAACCTCAATTTTGTCTAACCTACTAACAGATGCGGAAGGCTTTATCTCCGAACCATTAATTTTTACTTTTCCTGCTTTACAAGCATCGGTGGCAATCGTTCTGGACTTAAAAATCCTAACGGTCCAAAGCCATTTATCAATTCTTGTTTTACTTTCAGGTAAAATATAAACTTGCATATTAACCTACTTTCATTTTTGATCGTTTAACGAGGTATCTCTGTAATATGGGGTGAAATCCTTCGTTTATGTCTGCCTCAACAAAATCTATTTTATACTGAAGGCATTTCATTTTTAAATTTTTTAGCAATTTAGAAGATTCCTCTTTATAGCTATCTTTTACCAGACCGGCCTGTAATTTTACCTCATTTCCGGTTTCAAGATCTATGAAGAGGTAAGGTCTGTCCTCAAAATTAAAATCTAATTCTAACTTTTTATCTGTCACATGAAACAAAATCACCTCGTGCATATTGTGCTTTAGGTGCTGAAGGGATGCAAACATAGCATCCTGATCATCAGAAGTTTCAAACATGTCACTAAAAATGATAACTAATGATCTTTTATGAATACTTTCAGCAATCTGATGAAGGGCTTGTGACGTTGAGGTAGTGACTAATGGAACTGGACTATTTAATTTTTTTTCAAGATAACTTAATAATAAACGGTAATGGGTCGTGCTCGATTTACATTGGGAGTGAGTGTACACCGTTTCATCGAAAAGACTGAGACCAAAAGCATCTCTTTGCTTTTGCAATAACTGCATCAATGAAGCTGCAGCTAATGAAGAAAAATACAGTTTGTTTAAATAATTTTTATCGCCCGCTTTTCTCTCGGGAAAATACATGGACGAAGAGGTATCTATGACTATTTGACATCTTAAATTGGTTTCTTCTTCAAATCTTTTGGTGAATAACTTATTGGTTCGGGCAAAAACTTTCCAATCAATATTTTTGGTTGATTCTCCTTGGTTGTATATTCTGTGTTCAGCAAATTCAACTGAAAATCCGTGAAAAGGACTTTTATGTAAACCAATGATGAAACCTTCAACCACTTGCCTGGCTAAAAGATCTAAGTTGTTAAACTCGCGAATTTTAGGATTCTCCCAATAAGACATAAACATTGATGTAGTTTAGAGTCTTTGTAATTTATACAAAGACTCTAAATGGTTGGTTGAATGTATTTACACGGCAGCAGCCTCTTCTATTTTTTGAACCAGACTTTGTTTTGTAGCCACACCTACATGTTTATGGATAATTTCACCATCTTTTAGTATTAAGATAGTAGGTATAGAACGAATTTGATATTTCATTGAAACTTCAGGGTTAGCATCAACATCAAGTTTGCCAACGATTATCTTACCGTCATATTCCTTTGCTAACTCCTCTATGATTGGGCCAACCATACGACATGGTCCGCACCATTCTGCCCAAAAATCAACTACAGCAATACCAGGGGTATCTAAAACTGTACTTTTAAAATTGTTGTCAGTGAATTCAAATGCCATTTTAATTGTTTTAAATATTAAGTTATCAAAACAAAGCGTTTAGTAATTTAGTTGTAAAGTTAAGTTAAAAAATGAAATACTACCATCTAACGGGCATAGTCCTAATTATTTTTATCGAATTGGTTAAATACGTATTTGCTAGCAATCCATTCTGGGTGGAAGATTATTATGCTAATGGTATTTATCTTGTTGTTAGCTTTATTCTCCAGAAAATTTCTGTTTTATATATTTTACCGGGGTTGTTTGCTATACCAATACTCTTTTTCGTTTTTATTTTCCTGGTTATACGGTCAAAACAAAAGAAAATCGTAAAGTTTAGTTTGATTATAAATAGCTTAGGCTTTTTATACTTTTTATTTTATTTCGTTTGGGGATTTAATTATTATCGTTTGCCAATTGATTTTCATTGGAGGGTAAAATCAGCACCATTTACATACCAACAACTGGCGTCTGAATATGAAGAAACAACTGTTCATCTTTTGAAAAAGAGAGGGTTATTAGCCGATACGGCTACACGTGTAGATATGACCAAGTATAATGAAAAGAATAAAAACCAACAAATAATCATTCAAAAAAATCTTCAATTTTGGTTGAAGAGCCATGGATTTCCATCAATGGCAAAGATTCCCATAAAATCTAATTTACCAAAGGGAATTTTTCTGCATTTTAGTACTGCGGGTATGTATTTTCCTTTTTCTGGAGAGGGTAATGTCGATCCTGGTTTACATCCTATACACTTTACTTCGGTTATGGCCCATGAAATGGCCCATGGATATGGTTTTGCCGATGAAGGGACTTGTAATTTTTTAGCTTTTATATGTCATGCCAATGATCAGAATCCTTATATTGCCTACGCTACAACATTAGGTTATTGGAGATACCTGGCATCAAGCGTCAGAAGAATTTCCCCTTCTTTTTTTAATGAAAAAATGAAGGAACTTCCAACTGGTCTTAAAGAGGATTTAATGGACATACAAAATTATAGCAATAGTTATGAAGATTGGATGCCAAATCTTCAGTATAAAATGTATGATGCCTATCTTAAAGGGCAGGGAATTAAGGAGGGAATGCTTAATTATAATAAGGTCATAGGATTAGTTTTAGCTTATAAAGCTGCCAATTCTTTCATTTTTGACGACTCCTCCTTACCCAAATAGCGATCTATTACTTGATGAACCCCATATATGACTGGTGTCAATAAAACGGCCATAGATATTTTATAGAAATATTGAATCGTTCCAACAGCAAGAATTTGATTCCATGTCCAGGGTGTTACATTGCCAACGATTTCAGGGCCCCACTTGAATGCTATGGTTAAAATAACAAAACTATCAAAAAATTGAGAGACGAAAGTCGATCCAGTAGACCTAAGCCAAATCCGCTTTTCTCCAGTTATTTTTTTTATTTGATGGAAAAGTAAAACATCGACTAATTGTGCCACTAAAAATGCAGTTAGAGAACCAAATACCATTAATATACCCTGGCCGAAAATAACTCTAAATGAAGTTTGCATGTTTTCTACCCCCCGAGCTTGATTTTGAGTGGTCCACCAGTCAGCAGGTGAAAGTTGAATGGCGAAAAATATAATGATAAATGCGTAGGCAATGAGTCCAGCAGTAAAAAAGGATAACTTTCTAACGCCTTGTTTACCAAAATACTCATTAATTATATCCGTCATAAGAAATACTACAGGCCAGAGTAATACCCCTGCTGAGAATTGTAGCGCTCCTTCTTGCCCAAAAAGGTTGATGTTAAATCTTGAAATCCCTAAAGTATCTTCTAGAGCAAATATTTTGACCCCTATAAACTCCGCAACCAGTGCGTTAGCAATAAAAAATCCACCAAGAATAAAAAATAGGGTAGTCCCTTTATTCATTTCATTCAAATGATGCATTTTCTTGTCCATGGGTACTGTCATAAAAAATATTTATATGTAAGGCTGAAACAAACCTTTTTGCGATATGTTTAAGGATAAAATTAACTTTTTAAGGATTAAAAAGTAGTTTTGTACCCATAAAATTTAATTTATTTATGCCCAAGTTTGCAATAGATTTAAAAAGTGGTTCCATAAAAAACGAGCATCCCATCATTATTGGCATTGATCTCGGAACCACTCATTCTTTGGTTGCCATTATGGAAAATGGTAAAGCGCAGGTGGTTAAGGATGAATTTGGAGAGAATGCTTTATTAGCTTCTTTACTTCATCTTTCTGAAGATAACGTTTTTTCCGTTGGAGAAAAAGCGCGCGTACATATAGAAGAAGATCCTCAAAATACTATTTATTCTGTTAAACGGCTTATGGGTAAATCTTATGATGATCTGTTGGCTTATAAGGACTTTTATGGCTATGAGTTGCTTGATACCGGTCCCGAAAATTTAGTGAAAATCAAATTAAGGGATAAGTCTTTCACGCCCATTGAATTGTCAGCGGAAATTCTTAAATCGCTAAAATTCAGGGTAGAAAAACTTTTAGATAATATAGTGTCCAAAGCTGTAATAACCGTTCCTGCTTATTTTAATGATGCGCAAAGACAAGCAACAAGAGATGCTGGTAAATTAGCAGGTCTGGAAGTGTTAAGAATTATAAATGAACCTACAGCAGCTAGTTTAGCCTATGGTATTGGCCTCGATAAATCAGTTGTTCAAACAGTGGCGGTTTATGACTTAGGTGGAGGAACTTTCGATATATCTATCCTACAGATTCAAGATGGCGTTTTCGAAGTACTGGCAACGCACGGTGATACTTTTTTAGGGGGCGATGATATGGATAAGTTAATTGCCAGACACTGGTGTGATCAAAAAGTTTTTCCTGCTACTTTTATTCCTTCACTAAGAAAACTTGCGGAAAAGGCAAAAAAACATCTGTCAGATTATGATTTGTTTCAGGAAACTGATACACGCTTTGGAGAATTATCCTTAACTCGTTCTGCATTTGAATCTATAATTAAACCTCTGGTTGATAGAACATTATTGGCTTGTGAAAAGGTTTTGTCCGATGCAAATTTGGATATAAATGTCATAGATCAGGTTATTATGGTTGGTGGTTCTACCCGTGTACCTTTAGTAAAAAAAGAGGTAAGTGCTTTTTTTCAAAAAGCTGTATTTGATCAGTTGAATCCAGACGAAGTTGTTGCGCTCGGTGCCGCAATTCAAGCTGATATTCTTGCTGGCAACCAGGAAGATTTACTGTTATTGGATATAACCCCTCTATCCTTAGGTATTGAAACCGTAGGGGGATTAATGGATACCATTATTCCCAGAAATTCAAAGGTTCCAACTAAGGTAGGAAGAAATTATACCACCTCGGTGGATGGTCAGACTAAACTTATGGTTTCTGTTTTTCAGGGAGAACGTGACTTGGTTGCTTACAATAGGAAATTAGGTGAATTCATTTTGTCAGGTATTCCTCCTATGCCGGCGGGTATTCCCAAAATTGAAATTCAATTTCTTTTAGATGCCGATGGTATTCTTAAAGTTAAAGCGAGTGAGCTTCGTTCCGGCGTTGAAACATCTGTAATCATTCAAGCTCAATATGGCATCTCAGAAGAGGAAATGGCTCTTCTTCTTATAGACTCCATCAAAAATGCTTCTTCTGATTTAGCTGCCAGAGCTTTACAAGAATCTAAAAATGAAGCTGCCAATGTTCTTCATCATTTAGATAAGTTTATCTTACAAAATGCGGGTTTATTTGATGTAACTCAAGTGGATAAAATGAAAGAATTAGGGGAATTATTACGTTCAACTACTAAAGGGGACGATAAATCTGCCATAGATCACGCAATGCATGAATTAAATTCATTTACGAGACCTTTAGCAGAAATTGCGCTTGATCATGCAGTGGCCTCTGCTTTAGTTGGGAATAAACCAGTTTAAAATGAGCAAAAAAGAAAAAAATAGGGTAGGTGTGGTTTACTCTACAAATCCTGACTTTCAATACGAAATAGATCAGGGAGAGCTATCAGAAACCTTGCTCCCTTCCAAACAAGTATTAAGGATTCATCTGGACAGAAAGCAAAGAAAGGGAAAAGAGGTAACCTTAATTACAGGATTTGTTGGGCAATTGACAGATTGTGAGGCTTTAGGTAAATTATTGAAACAGAAATGTGGCGTTGGTGGAGCTGTTAAAGATAATGAAATTATACTTCAAGGTGATCATCGTACAAAGGTGTTGGCTTTTTTATTAGCAGCCGACTACAAGTTAACTAAAATATCTGGAGGATGATATTTAATATTGAAGTGGAACCCAGCTTAACTACTCACCTGTTCATGGTAAGACCCTTACATTTTGGGTTCAATGAGGAAACAGCCTTGAATAATGCGTTTCAGGTAAATGACAATACTTTATCTCCGAAACAAATTGCTGCATTGGCCGTAAAGGAATTTGATGATTTTGTTTGTGTTTTAAGAGAAAATGGATTAATCATTACCGTGGTGGAAGATAAAATTTCTTTAAAAACAACAGATTCTATTTTTCCAAATAATTGGTTTTCAACCCATTCAGACGGAACATTGGTCACCTATCCCATGTATTCTAAAAATAGAAGACTGGAAAGAAGAGAAGATATTATTGAGGGTTTAAAAGAGAATTATCATCTTTTTCATCACATTCATTTTGAGTCTGCTGAAAACGTAGGACAGTATTTAGAAGGAACTGGAAGTTTAATTCTTGATAGAGCTAATAAAATTGCCTATGCTTGTCGAAGCATCAGAACAAATGATAAATTACTGGTTGAATGGGCAGATAAAATGGGATATCGTTTAGGCGTTTTTAACGCTAAAGATGAAAGCGGTATGGATATTTACCATACCAACGTCATGATGGCTTTGGGTGAAAACTTTGTTATTTGGGGAGGCGATGTTTTACCAGACATTAATGAAAAAGTTGCTATAGAAAAATTGTTTTTTGAGACAGGAAAAGAGATTATTCCAATTTCTAGGACTCAAATAGCTAAGTTTGCTGGAAATATGTTGGCTGTTAAAAATGAAAAGGAGGAGAGGTTGATAATTATGTCTCAAACGGCTTATGATTCTTTGTCTCTAGAACAAATAAATCAAATTGAATCTTTTTCTAAAATTATTAAAGGAAATATTCCGGTTATTGAAAAATATGGGGGAGGTAGTGTAAGATGTATGCTTGCTGAAATTTTCCTTAAACCAAAAGCATAAAAAAAGCCCTCCTAACTTAAAGTTAAGAGGGCTTTTTACAATTAATGATTAATTGAAGATATAACGAACGCCAATTTGCGCCTGGTAAACATCTCCTAATGAAGCATTAAACTGGAATGATTTATCTAGTAATTTTTGCTTTCCATCAGATCCGGAAATAGTCCACATTCTGTAAGTAGGAACACCATCTGTACCAACAGATACAAATGAAAGTGGTCTTGAAGCAATAACACTTTGAGAAACACCCCAATTTGAATTCAACAAATTTCCAAAATTGCTAATATCGGCACGTAATTGAATAGTATTTCTTTTCTTACCAACTTTTACGAAGAACTCCTGAACGATTGAAAACTGAGCTCTAATTAAGCCTGGTGCCATTGCACCATTTCTTGCAGCATATTTACCTCTGTTTTCATTTAAGTATTTATCTTGAGCGATAAATGCTTCAAAAGCAGCAGCTTGTTGATCTGGTGTGAAAGTAATTCCACCTGTTGTTAACGTTGTAAATTTAATATCAGAGCCTTTATTAGGAATGAAAAGTAGGTCGTTATTGTTTATTGCATCACCGTTCATATCTCCATTAATAGTATAACTATAACGGAAACCAGTGAAACCGTCAATGGTTAAACCAAACTGTGTAGCACCAAAATCTCCATATTCTAAACGATAAGCAGCTATAGCTAATACACGGTGTCTTCTGTCGTTATCAGAAAAAGCTAAGTCTAAGAAGTTGTTACCATTTACTGATGGAACACCGTTGAATGATCCAGCAGCAATTGAACCAGCACCCATCATATCTCTTGCGCGTCCATAGTTATAGGCTAAGCTGGTGAAAAGACCGTTTTTAAATGTTTTCTTGAAGGAGGCAGTCAATGTAAGTCCATCCCCTTGATTGGTATTTGCAAGGTATATAGCATTTACGGTAGATGGGTTGATTCGAATAGCATTATTTGCTGCTGTACCTGATAAACCACTTGCAGGGTATCTGGGACGAGTGTCAATGCCTGAGAATTTTCCAGAAGGGTCTCTTTTATTCACATCATAATAGATATAACCATTTACGTTTCTGCTGTAAAGAGCTTCAAACGTTCCGATAATTCCTAAAGGTAATTTTACATCCAATGCAAGATTAGTTCTTAATGTTTGCAAGAATTTGAAATCTGGTGCCGTTACAGCTAATTCATAAGATGAAGGTAACGTAGGATTAGTTACAAACTGAGCAGGTGTAGTAGTAAATGGTCTGGTTCTTGTGTTATCAATTTGTTCGAATCCAGTTAGAACGCCATTATTACCAATCTGATTGCTAATCCAAACGAATACTGGACGACCGGTGAATAAACCAGTTCCCCCTCTTAATTGTAAGGTCTTATCACCCTTTACATCGTAATTAAATCCTACCCTTGGTGAGTATAAAATCTTAGATTCTGGTAACTTAGCCGTATTGATATTTATATAATTATCATTCAATAAATATAATTCGCTGCTAACCTTTGTATTTTCAAATCCAGTTGGTTCAAAAATAGGTAAATCTGCCCTTAAACCTAATGAAAGATTTAATTTTTCAGATACGTTTATCTCATCTTGAACATATAGTCCTGCATAAAGAACTTCAGTAGGTTGTACAGGTTCTGCACCACCCGGTAATCCGGAATAACGATATTGGAAACGACGAAGAGATACAGGTGATGTTGTTCTTGTTGGGTTAGCTTTGTAATCATTAAGATCTGAATAAAATTCTGCTAAGCTGTTATAAACAAAAACACCTTGTGATCCTGGGAAGAATACATTTTCAAAACTTAAATTCTCTACGTTAAATCCAGTTGAAATAGTATGTTTTCCAAGGTAAAAGGATAAATTATCAGACATTTGGAATGTCTTGTAATTTAATTTATTGCTTGGTGTGAATGGTTCAAAGCCTGCAGCAATATAGCTTGCTCCGTTTCTTAATATTTCAATTAAAGGAAACATTTCTCCGTAAGTACCGCGATCTTCGTTGTTGTAAGTGTAACCTACAATAAAATTATTAGAAATTTTATTTGAAATTACAGTGTTCCATTCACCAACTATGGATTGAATATCGTCATTAATTATATAGTTAGAATTTTGATAGCTCAATGCGTTTGGTCCTCTTCTACCTCCTAAGCCGAGAGATGAACTTGATGAAATAAACACATCCTGATCGGAATCTAAATATGTGTATCTGAGGCTGATTTTATTATTCTTGTTCAAGTTATAGTCAAATTTCAACAATAA
This sequence comes from Bacteroidota bacterium, assembly GCA_014190515.1. GTDB lineage: Bacteria > Bacteroidota > Bacteroidia > Chitinophagales > Saprospiraceae > BJGN01. Next base: position 10,541 of record BJGN01000047.1, on the reverse strand, counting down.
CTTATTGGCAAAACGACCCATGTTGTAGTCTTGGTAAGGGCCAGTTTCGTAATTAAAATTCTGACGTAGAAAATCTGAAACTCCCTTTAAGTCCGATGCCAATACACTGGTAACGTTTCCTGACTGTGCTTGTGATCCGTTATTTGCTACAAGTAAATTTGGGGTGGAATTTCTGTCAATTTCACCACTGGCAAAAAAGAATAATTTATTCTTGATAATTGGACCACCAAGTCTGAAACCTGCCTGATAATCAGTGAATTGACCTGCAGTAACTGTAGCATCTTTAGCCTGTGTTCCAATCCAGTCTCTGTTTTGCGTGAAATAGTAAGCAGAGCCACTAAATTCATTTGTACCTGAACGGGTAACCGCATTTACACCTGCACCTACGAAACCAGATTGTCTAACATCAAAAGGAGCAATGTTTACTTGTAACTCCTCAATCGCATCTAAACTGATTGGAGCAACACCTGTACGTCCACCTGGTGAACCAGCTAAACCAAATGAGTTGTTAAAAATAGAACCGTCAATGGTAATGTTGTTTAATCTGTTGTCTTGGCCACCAAAGGAACTGCCATTCGCTTGAGGGGTTAAACCGACAAAACCAAGTACGTTTCTACTTAATGTTGGAAGTGCATTAATCTCCTTTGAATTGAAGTTCGTTGCAGCGCCTGTTCTGTCACCACTAAATACGTCATTTTTGTCGGCAACAATTTCTAGTCCGCTTAACTCAATGGCGTCTTCTGTAAGTTCAACATTAAAAGTTGCTGTTGTACCTAAGCTCAATGTAACATTTTCAATAAGTTTTTCTTTGTAACCAGTATAAGTGATGATGATTTTGTAAGGACCACCAACGCGCATTCCAGGGATTCTGAAGTAACCTCCATCATCTGTTGAGTTTCCGTAAAGAGAACCTGAAGGCAAATGTTCTGCTTGAATATTTGCACCAACAAGGAACTCACCTTTTGAATCTTTAACCCTACCTGCTACAGATGAAGTAGTAACTCCCTGTGCATTAAGTTGGTTAAATCCAAGGAGGGCCAGAAGGCCAAACAGGAATTTAATAGTAAATTTTTTCATAGAATAGATTGTTAATTAAACATTTCATTCAAATAAGTCACAAAAGTAATCAGATAAACCAAATAATAACAGAACTGTTGTTAGAATGTTACGTTATTTATTTGTAAACTATTATTTATTAGGTTTTTCAGGTCTTTCCATTTATAATACCTAAAATGAAGGTTAAACATGACATAGGTCTGGTTCTTTCCGGTGGAGGAGCCAGAGGTATTGCACACATTGGTGTTTTAAAGGCATTGAATGAATTAAATATTCATCCTACCGTAATTTCAGGTACCAGTGCAGGTTCAATTATTGGTGTGCTTTATGCTATGGGGCTGTCTAGTAAGGAGATGATTGATTTCGTTGGCCATAGTAGCCTGTGGAAATTTTTTAGATTTGAATGGTCAGCTGGAGGATTGTCAAATCTAAATTATTTGAAAGAACGTTTAATCCAAGTGGGTATCCCTCCCAATTTTGAAAATCTTCAAAAGAAATTATTTGTAACTGCCACAAATCTTACCAAAGGAAAGACTGAAATTTTTCACGATGGTCCGTTATTAGATACTATTTTAGCTTCTTGTTCCATTCCCTTAGTTTTTAAACCAGTAATTATTAACGGAGACAGGTACGCCGATGGGGGGATTTTAAATAATTTACCTGCTTCGGCTATTATTTCTCAGGCGCAACGTTTAATAGGTGTAAACGTTATTCCGCTTTCTATGGATGAAGACAAAGATTATCATTCATCTATACAAGTTGCTCAGCGTTGTTTCGAATTGTTTATGAATGCCAATACCCAACCTGAACTTATCGCTTGTGATATCGTCATCGAACCAAAAGTTCAGGAATTTTACCTTTTTTCATTGCCCAAATTCAACCTTATTCATGATATTGGTTATGAAACTACCATGGCACAGGCTGATAAAATTCAAAAAGCACTGCTTTGCTAATTTAGGAATATGCGCTGTCTTGGTAATACTACTTCTCCTTCAGCCAATTTATTTAATTGCCTTAGTTTTGTTTCGGACAAATTGAATTTTATGGCAATTCCATTGACCGTATCACCCTGCTGAACAATGTAAATTTCTCTTTGTGAGGAGGATCCTTTTACTGTTTTTTGGTTTTCAAGATCCGTTGATATAATTTCAGGTTCTGAAAATAATGAGGTTATTTTTCCATTCTGAATGTCAAAATAAGGAGTGACTTCCTCCTGTTTAGCTCCTGCTTGTTTTGTTTCAGGTACCCCTCCTTTTTCCGTTTTTGTATTTTCGGGAGCTATTTTTGAGGAGCTTTCTGTTACTTTTACTTGAACAGGGCACACAAGGGTTATTAATATTTGACCTTCTTTGATTTTTTCGTTTGGACTTAGGCCGTTCATTTGTCTGAATCTCTCTTCAGTGAATCCGTAGGCTGCGGAAAGCATAGCTATTGATTCATTTGCTTTTACTATGTGTTTTCCGTCTGTTGTTTCCCACCATTGAGTCTTTAAAAGAGTATTAGGTTTATTATCAACCGTTACATTCGCTCCTTTAGTTCTCACACCTTCCAATTCAGAACCTTTAGACGGTGGTTTAACGAAAATAATGTCACCGACAACCTTCTTGTCAAAGTCTGGATTCCAGTTGTTAAGATCAAGGTGGGTTACACCAAAAAGTTGAGAAATTTTTTCTTTGTTATCACCTTCCTGCATAACATACATTCCCTCAGTCATTACATTTGTCTTTGCTACTGGTGGAATATTTATCACAAGACCAATACTCAGCTTATTAGGATCTATGGAAGGATTAAAATCCATTAAGACACCTGGTAAAATTTGATAGATTTTGGCAATACCAAAAAAAGTTTCCCCCTGTTCAACCACATGGGTTTTTCCACTATAACTTTTTTCTTCTGATCCTTTAGTCCTTAAAAAATCCTGCGTAACTTCTTTTTGATTTATGGCAATATCCTGCGCGCATTGCTTATTCATATATTCTGTCACAGACATTCCCTGAACTCTTAAAAGAGCATATTCGCCTTGATTTTCAGAGAAAGTTTCCTTTATCACACCGAGTTTTGGCGACCAGGTAACATCTTTGTAAAGCGTTGTTTGAATTTTTGAATTTTTTCTTAGGGTAAAAATTTTACATTGCCCAACTTTTTCATCTGACAACTTTTGAATCAAATTATTTGAGGTAGAAAGAATTACTTCTCTATTTATATCGAGAATGAACTCCACGTCGGTACTTCTGAATTCACACTTGTTTCCCAAAGTATAAATCCATTCAACAGCATATACAGGGGTAATTCTGTATTGATTTAAGCCTATAGGCAATACAAGATGCACAGATTGATTACCTGAAATAATACTTTCTTTTGTGGGAGCATCTAAATTATTCCATGCTGAAGGGTTACAAACGATGGCATTTTTAGGCTTTTCCAACTGAATTTCAGCGTCTGACTCAACACCAATATCAAAGATAATAGTTTCATCATTAGAGACTTTAAACAAGTATTTTACATATTCCTTTCCAGCTTTAGTATTGGAATAAGCAAATTCCATTTTTTGAGTGGTTTCGGGACCTACAATGAAGTTTAATGACGAGCTTAGATTTTGTCCTTCAATATGGAGGCAAATAAATAGTGCAAAGGCCAAAGATGTATATTTCAACATTTTATTTCTGATGTTTTTCATACGCAAAAAATATTCAAATGGTAACAATAATCAAGGCACATAATGGTAAAATTATAAAATAGTTTCCATAATTTAATAAAAATCAACTTGAAAAGCTAGAATGGGTATAAGAGGTAACGCATAATTGTAGTAAATCTGCAACGTTTGATTGTTAAATCGCTCTCTGATTTTATTTTTTCTTACGGTGGCATTTTGTAAATCTATTCTAAAAGTCCAGGTAGTCCTCTCTTTATTAATTTTGTAAGCCATACCATAATCAAATCTCCAATAGGTAGGAAGCCTAGGTTCATACGCGTTATTGTTATCTAAAATGGTCGTTTTCCGTTTAATAGATTCTTGTAAATTAATGGGAATAAATCTATTTCCTCCTCGAAGCATATACCTTATATTGTAAGACAAAAAGTGCTTTTTTTCCTTACCTATTGGAAATTCCTTTCCCAAAACGGCACTTCCGGCAAATGTATTGTTGAAAACGGTGTTTCTCCACTTAAAATCTAAATTTTGATAGGTAGATTGAAAAACGGATAGTGTAAAAAGGTAATAGAAATTTTTGTGCAAAAATTGTTCAAGAGTAAATTCTACACCTAAGTTTTTACCAATACCTTTATTTGTGAGAATGGCTCCCGGAATGCCAGCACTGGCATTTAAAATGGAATAGAAACTCTTTCGGTTAGTATCTATAGGTATTTCATATAATTTTTGATGGTAAGCCTCTATTACCCAGCGGGAATGCCCTGATGTATTTTTGTTTAAGCCAATAACGCTATGCCTGGCCATGGAAGGGGATAGATTTTTATAAGGCTGCACAAATTCGCCAGGTTTAGTTTGTCTCTTATAAAGATATAATGAAGTGGGCTCTAAGCGGCTATGTATGCCAAAGCCCCCTGTAATAGATGTTTTCTCCCCTGTTTTTAGTTCAAAACCAAATCTCGGTTCTACCGTAGATTTATTATTTAGCCCAAAATGTAAGGAATGTACACCAGCGGAAAATTGCCATTTGTTATTTGGGGTATATTTTATCTGGCTATAGCCTTGAACACTGAAAGTATGTCCATTTTCATTTAGCCAGTTAATTGTCTTTTTTTGACTGGAATTCCAGATGTCCTCATTTAGTTCAAAACCTAGTCGGGATATGATAAAACCTGTTCGCATTTTCCATTGACTGCTTAATCTGTGATTAAAATAGGTTGAGTACCTTAGCGCTTGTTCTTTATGCGTTTCATCGTAGGTGTTAATCCATGCGTTATTCATTAAATTTTCTCTGAAATATTGATGAGACTGGGTTGAATAAGCTATTACTGTATTGATATAACCTATGTTTTTGATAGGGAATTGATGGCTTAATCCTGTTGAAGTTACGTTGTTTTCATCCCTATCTTTAAAGGTGTCGTAGTCACTATCAGAAAAATTTTCACCACCAATGCCCCAAAAGGTAAACTTTCCTGTTTTTTTTGTTGGAAAATGGAAAGTAAAATTATAGTCTCTAAATGCAGGTTTAAATCCATCGGTTTCAATTTTTACTAATCCCGTTTTAAATAAAAGTTCGAGAGTAGAATATCTTGCATTTATTCTGTAAGAAACGCCTGATGTAGAAATTGGACCTTCAGCGGCCATTTCTAATCCTACCACACCAATCAAGGCTTTAAACTCGTGTTTTTGGTCATTCCCCCTTCTGAATTTAAGGTCAAACACACCAGATAAAGCATTCCCATATTCAGAGGGGAAGGCACCGGTGAGAAAATCTGAATTAGCGAGGCTACTGCTATTTATCATGCTTATAATGCCACTCGTGGAACCCTGACCATCGCCAAAATGATTAGGATTCGGTATTTCAATGCCCTCAAGTCGCCATAAAAGGCCTTTTGGTGAATTTCCTCTGATGATAATTTCGTTGTTATCATCATTTCCTGATGAGGTTACACCAGCAAATGACATGGCCATGCGTGAGGGGTCACTATACCCACCTGCAAATTTATTGCTCTCCTGTACACTGAATTGACGGCCACTAACAAAAGACAATTCATTGGAAGCTCTCGATTTATCGGTGTCGGCCGTAATAGTTATTTCTTGTATTTGAATGGGTGATTCTATGAGTTGAAGGGTCAAAAGAGCTTCTTTCCCATTAATAACCTCAACAGACGGCATACTTCCCTGTTGATATCCCACGTAAGAGAAAAGTAAAGAATATCTGCCAGGTTGAAGCTGTCTAAAAGTAAAATTTCCTTGATCATCCGTATAGATTCCCTTATTATCCTCAACCATCTGGACACTTACACCCTCTAATGGAAGTTGCGTTTCTTTATCAATGACTTTTCCCCGGATGGTTCCGAAACCATTTTGGCTAAGTAACCAACAGGGAAAAAAAAGTAAAATAAAAAATTTCATGCCCATTTTTTACAATAAAAGACCATTTTTTACTGCGAATAATACTAATTCAGAGCTTCGCCTCAATTTAAGCTTTTCCATGATATTTTTCCTGTGCGTGTAAACGGTATGTGTACTTAGATTTAATTTTTTACTTATTTCTTTGGCAACTAATCCCTGTGCAATGAGTTTAACTATTTCTAACTCCCTGGCTGACAGAGGCAAAGGGTTTAATGAATAATTATTTTGTGAGAAAGACATTTCAAAAATAAAATTAAAAATATTGGTACAGAAAAATTTTTCACCAATTGTGATAGCTCTGAATGCCTCCTTTATTTCATGAGCATCGCATTTTTTGGTGAGAAAGCGCAATACTCCCGTATGAATTACTTCGTAAATATTTTCTTTGTTTTCGTCTGAAGAAATAACGAGAAATTCAATATTTGGATGATATTGTTGTATGTTTTTTATACTCTCAATGGAAAAAAAACCTGGTTGATTATAATCTATGACAATAATGTCAGGGGGCGTTTCAGCTATGATTTTGTTTAATTCGGCTTCGTTACCCGCTTCACCAATAATAGGAAAGGTTTTCGTTTCTTTCAATAATTCCTTTAATGCAAATCTGATGAGAAATTGCGCGTCGGCTAATAGAACCTTATAGGTTTCTTTTTGCATAATAGATATTTAACCTCTAATTTAGATTAAGTTTAGATAAAAATAAAGAAGCAAGTAAAAAGATACCCATAAAAACAATTATTTTGCAAAGAAAAAATTAAAACCGTGTATGATTCACCCTAAAATAACGCTTAATTTATGCGGCTCTCTACTGGTTTTGGAAAACCCGGTAGTAATGGCTGTTATTAATATTACTTCTGATTCTTTTTATGATAAAAGTCGTTTTACTGAAAGGGAGAGTATATTGAAACAAGCGGAAACTCATCTTTTAGAGGGTGCTACTTTTATTGATATTGGTGGAATGTCCAGCCGTCCAGGGGCTCCTTTATCCGATGCCAAAGATGAAATAGTGAAAATTGTGCCTGTAGTAAAGTCTCTTAAAAAGGAATTTCCAGATGCCTTTATTTCGATTGATACCGTGCACAGTGCCGTTGCCAATGCCGCTTATCAAGAAGGTGCTGTGCTCGTAAATGATATTTCTGCAGGTACCATCGACCCAGATATGTTCCCTTTTTTAGCAAAAACGAATATTCCTTATGTATTAATGCACCTTAAAGGTGTCCCCAGTAATATGCAAGAAAACACTGGATACAATGATGTAACACTGGATGTATTAGATTTTCTTATTTTAAAATATCAAAAGCTTAAGGAATTAGGTATAAAAGATATTATTATCGATCCGGGATTTGGTTTTGGCAAGACCTTACATCAAAATTATACATTACTTCAAAATCTTTCCGCATTTAAAATACTTGAATGTCCTATGATGGTTGGTCTTTCCAGAAAGTCAATGGTGTATAAAGTTATCGATGGAACGCCAGAAGATGCTTTACACGGTTCAACAGCTTTGCATTTTTTTGCGTTACAGCAAGGTGCCCTTATCCTGAGAGTTCATGATGTAAAGCCTGCTGTAGATACCATTCGGGTTTGGAAGGCCTTGGAGAATGCTAAAACCAATTAATATGCCTTTTTTTTTCAGAGAATATAATCCCCCCCTTTTATTCAAAAATACCCACGCTAACACTATTTTAGCAGCTCTTTTTAGAAAAAAACTGCCTTTTGACTATGAAAGAAAGCGATTTTTCTTGAATGATGGAGATTTTGTAGATTTAGATTTTGTTCAGAAAGGAGCAGATAAATTAGTCATTTTATTGCATGGTTTGGAGGGAAGTTCTGACAGAGCTTATATCAGAGGGATGGCAAAAATATTTTCACAAAATACATTTGATGTTCTCTCTTTTAATTTTAGAGGTTGCAGTGGCGAACCAAATTTTACTATGAAAGGTTACCACATGGCAGCAACAGAGGATTTGGAGGAGGTTGTTTTATCCTTTCACAAAACAGACACATATAAAAGTATTTACCTGATAGGGTTTAGTCTTGGAGGTAGCGTCGTATTGCGATTTTTAGCGAACCAAGGAAATAATCCAACTTATCCTAAAATTAAAGGTGGTGTTGCATTTTCAGTGCCTCTTCATCTTGCCGAAGCAAACAAAGAAATTGGCAAATTTGAAAATATTTTATACAGGCTCAGATTTCTGATAAGTTTGAAAAGGAAAATGAAACTAAAGCAGGAGCAATTTCCTGATATGCCTTTTTTTCCTGTAAAATGGAGGTACAATTTCACTTTTTTTGATGATTTTTATACAGGCCCTTTCCATGGTTTCTTAAATGCTAAAGACTATTGGGAAAAAGCTGCGGTGTTAAAGCACCTACCAAATATTTCTTTGCCCTGCCTATTAGTCAACGCTGAAAATGACTCGTTTTTAAGTTCTTTTTGTTTCCCAGACTATCTCGATCCCAAACTGGATAATTTTTATTTTTTAAAGCCTAAATGGGGCGGTCATGTTGGTTTTATGCCAGCAAATAAAAATGGTTTTCTTTGGAGTGAAGAATTAGCGCTCCATTTTATTGACACAATACACCAAAAAGAAGATTGTAGCGTTACATTAGTTGATAACCAAAGCTTAGATAATGACACAACAACCTAGTACCCCTGAAAAGGTTGGTAATCAGGTTAAAAAGTATGGCTTCCTTAGAAAATTAGGGAAAATTATTGGATTGCCTTTGGGCATCCTGCTTCTCTTTTTTTTATTTTTTAATATAGCCTTTCGGATCCCTTATTTTCAAAAATCCGCCGTTTCAGCACTTTCCTTAACTATTTCATCTTATTTGGGTACTAAAAATACCATAGAAAGTATTTCTTTATCTGGATTGACTGAGTTTAGAATAAATAACATTTATGTGGAAGACCCAAATAGGGATACTTTAATTTTTGCAGAAAAAATTTATGCAAGACTTCATCCTAATTTATTTAAAATTTTTACAGAAGGACTAGTTATTTATGAATTAAGTATCTCTAATTCGAAAATAAATGTGAATGAACTTAAAAACTACGAAGATAATTCATTGTCATGGTTGATTAAAAAGTTTGAAAAGAAGAAAAATGGTAAAACTTCAGAAAAAATAAGGATTTATCCTGAAATTTTTAACCTTGACGCCGTTTCTTTTGTCCAAAATGAACCATCAAAGGGAATTTATAATAAAATTAATCTGGTTCATGCTTATATTAGTTTAGATAAAAAACATGCCAATAAACAACAATACAAAATAAAGTCCATAGAAATTTTTGAACCTACCATTTATTTGAAACAACAAAAAATGGCTGGGACTGTAAAAGATACTTTACCTATTGTTCTGCCCAAATTAGATGTGTCCTGGAATTTTTTTGTTTTAACTAATGGAAAAATTTCCGTTATTAATGACGGTAAATCCATGGTGTTTTCTAAAATTAATGCACAGATTAATAATGTTTGCTATGCTAATGGATTGGCAGAAGGGGAGATTAAACATCTTTCCTTCGTTAAAGACGATATTATTGAACTGGCAAATTTAAAAGTTCAACAATTTTCTTTGTTGGAAAATAAATTAATATTTAAAAATTTAGCTTTTTTAGCGGGTAATTCCAGTTTTTCGGGAGATTTCAACTTGCAATCAAAGGCTATGTTTGATGTTAAAAAACTAAAGGAAAATCTTCAATTTGATATACATTTAAATGAAAATTATTTGTTTATAAATGATGTAATTAAATTTTTTCCTTCAATTGTTAAACCTCCTTTTATTCAATTTTTTAAGGATGAAAATATATCGTTTTCAGGAAAAATCAATGGAAATTTTAATAGAATGGTCGGGTCAAATATAAAAATTGCCTCATCTGAGGGAAGTGCATTTGAAGGGAAACTTAATGTTAGAAATATTTTATCCCCAAAAGAGGAATTAATCAATTTGAAAGTTAAAAACTTATATATTTCCGAAAAAACGCTAAACAAGACGATTCGTTTAGTGAAATTAGATAGTAGTTTAGCCAAGTTACAATTCATTAGGTTTAAAGGCTCATTTGACGGATTTTTAAATAATTTCGTTGCCTTTGGCAATGTTAATTCAAGTTTGGGAAATGCTAAACTTGATTTGCAATTAAATATAATTGGTGGTAAAGAGTACGCAACTTACACTGGAAATATAGGTATAAATGATTTTAAATTAGGTAAATTTTTAAATCAACCCCAGTTTGGCAATGTATCATTAAATGCGTCCATTACGAACGGCAGAGGTTTTTCTGCAAAAACAGCTACTGCGGATTTTTCAGCAGTGGTTAAAAATTTTGAATTTAAACAGTACACATATAAAAATGCAAAATTTTTAGGCACTTTAAATTCAAAGAGGTTTAAGGGAGAATTTAATGTAACGGATGAAAATATTGATTTTT
>BJGN01000046.1 GCA_014190515.1 Bacteroidota bacterium | reverse complement strand
GGACTTTAATGGCGATAAACCATTGGAAGGCTCTATTACCCTGTTAAGGGAAAATTAAATTATCGCCATCGTGCTAAAATATTAATCTGAGATTCATGAAAAATTTATTTCTCCCCCTTTTGTTCCTTCTTTTTTGTTCAGGGTCTTTGCTCGCTCAAGATGAAGCTAATTTCTCTCATTACACCGTAAATCCAGTGTTGGTGAACCCAGCAGCTTCAGGCTTACGAGGCTTTCATCAACTGCAAGTAAATGGCCGTTATCAATGGTCCGGTATTTCAGATAGTCCCAAATCGTTGAATGCGCTCTACAACGGTCCTTTAGGAGATAAATTTGGACTGGGCGTTGGCGTACTTTCAGAAAATGCAGGCCTTCTCTCCAGAACAAAGGCTATGGTGAATTACTCTTTCTTTTTTGATATTAAAGAAGATTTTTTTCTGTCCGCCGGTTTTTCAACAGAATTTCAACAACTACGCTTAAGAAGTTCTGCCATCTTCGCCGATATTAATAATGGCAATAAGTACTATGATCTCAATGATCCTATAGCAGAAAATGCCGTTGCAGGTATCGGTCGTTTCGATGTGGCACTGTCTGTTATGGCTGGGTTTGGCAACCCCGTAACACAGGGAAGTCACGAAAGACCTACCTATGTAGGTGTTACTTTTTCTAATATTGTGGGGAATCGTCTAGATAATATCGCCATAGTAGATGTAAATAAATCTTCTCCTTTCGATTACTATATGTTACTGGCTGGACATAAGATTAAATCATCTTCCAGTAATGTTTCTATAGAACCTTCTGTTTTTTTAAGGAGAATTAAAAACGCACCTTTTCAAGCTGACCTGAATCTCAATGTTGGGTTGTTAAATGATCAGTTTATCACCGGTATTTCATATCGTTCATTAGGTGCAGTAGGTCTTCTTTTGGGGGCAAAAGCGGCAAATATTCAATTCTTTTATTCCTTCGATTTATCCCTCCAGGAAATTAGCAGCTATGCCAGTGGAACAGGTACGCACGAAGTTACTTTCGCCATCGCTTTTGATCCTCAAAAATACGGAAGTAAAAAATAATCAATAAGATAACCATTTTTTGTTTGCTTAAAAGGCCTCTATCCTAATCTGATAGAGGCCTTTTCTGTTTGAATAAATTTTTTTAAATTAAATATTATCTATATATGTAATTTGGCATGATTTTCTATTATAACGTATTATTGAAAACAGAAATACTTAATTAAGGTATTTCGCTGGTTTTTTATGTGGACGGTTTTATCTCGTATCTCAAATCCGGCAATTATGGAAATCATGAATGGAAAAGCAAAAAAAAATGTACCCTCTTTTCTCACTAATTTATTTAGATTGGGGAATCTGTCTTTAACTAATGTAAGGTTCGGACCTTTACTGGTTCTCTCCCTCCTTATCTTCCTATCTGAAAATATGGGTGCCCAAACTTTGACCTGTAACCCTGCACCAATAAATGCACCCAAGGAAATTGCAGTGAATCAAAATTGTGTGGGGGTTATTCATCCCGCTATTATTGTCGATACCGCTTCAACGACTTATGCAACTTCTAATATGTCTATTGCGCTATTTACACAAAGCGGTACACTTATTAAGAGGGATACTGGAAGTCTGTCGGTAAATTTAAATCCTTATATCGGAACGATTGTGCGGATCGAAATTTTGGTTTTTGGTACCGGCGGCTTTTCATGTAATGGTTTTGCCCGGATTGTAGATAAAATGCCGCCCGTTATTACCTGCCGCGATACTATTGTTAGCTGTAGTGTTGATACCTCTGGGATCAATCTTGGAAGACCTACCGTTGTAAGTAATAATTGCAATGGTACACTTACCTACAATTATAAAGATAGTGTCTCGGTATCCAATTGTTCGCTTGATACCCTTCAAAAAATATTCAGACGATGGATTGTTGCTGATATTTATGGTAATGCAGACACATGCATTCAGAAAATCAGCTTGCTTAAGCCTAGCCTCGATTCATTAACTCCTCTTCGAAGAATCGTTTTTCCACGTGATACATTGCTCAGTTGTAATACGCCTAATGTGAACCCCAATATAACAGGTTTTCCTACAGTAAACGGAAGTGTGATAAATTCAGCTGGATTGTGTAAAATTAATTATTCTTATACCGATGATACTACCCGTACCTGCGCGGGGCTTAGTTTCGCGGTAATTCGTCGTTGGACAGCTATTGACCTTTGTACCAGCCAAGATACTTTGCATACTCAGATTATTCAAGTTAAAGATACAACTAAGCCTGTTATCGTTTGTCCTTTACCGAAAAGAGTTTCAACCCAACCTTCTATTTGTTTGGCCCTTGTATCATTAAGTGCGCCTCAACTCATAACAGATAACTGTGATGCTGCGCCAAATTTAATGGTAACAACCCCATTTTCAGGAACTTATCCCAATTTAATAAGCATGCCTTTAGGTACCCATACCATAACCTATATGGCCATCGATAAATGTGGAAATAACGCCGTCTGTACCTCTACAGTGGAGGTTTTTGATACTACACCGCCAGTGGCTATCTGTAGCGGTCCTGGAAATATCACGCTGACTAATGAAGGTACAGCCTACGCCTCAGCCAGAGCTTTTGATAGTGGTTCAAGAGACAATTGCGGGCTTCCTATTTATTATAAAGTGCGCAGGAAAGATACCAATAGTTGCAACGGTTCTAATGGTGATGATTCTCCTGCTCCCGGATATCAGGAATGGTTTGATGATTATGTTACCTTTTGTTGCGATGATGTCGATAAAGGTAGAATTACCGTCGAAATGAGAGTGTATATCTCAAATCCAGGGGAAGGTCCTGTTGATCCTTCCAGGGAAGTGCCTGGTGGCAATCTTTGGGGGAATTTTTATAATACCTGTGAAGTTAAAATGTTAGTTGAAGATAAACTTCCACCTGTTATTATTTGTCCGGCAAATACCACCACTGAATGTAATGACGAACTTATTAATCTGGGTCGTTTTGGAAGTCCTATCGTTTTAGAAGCTTGTAGCTATACCCTGGATTCTTCACATACCATAACCAGAGCTGAATGTAATACAGGTCTATTAACCCGTACATTTACAGCGACAGATGCCCGGGGATTAAAAGCTACTTGTACCCAAAACGTAAATATTGTTAATAATTCTATTTTATTGGCTCAACACATCACATGGCCTGCTGATGTGACTATTAATTCTTGCAGTGCGCAGGTGGGTGTGAATGATCTTCCAGTAAATAGTAGAAGACCAGTAGTAATAGAGCCTCTATGTGCTCAAATTGCTTTTGCCTACTCCGATAATGTATTTGGTATGACTTCTCCAGGCTGTTTCAAAGTTTATCGTACCTGGGAAGTAGTCGATTTGTGTAAATATGTGCCTGGTTCTCCCGGACATCGGTTTACTCACGCTCAGTTGATTATCGTGGAGGACAAGACTCCACCGGTTTTGACCGTTCCAGTCAATCAGGTTATTAATTTATTTACTGACTGTAATGTAGCTCAGGTTACTGTTCCTTTGGCTACGGCTACAGATAATTGTAACCAGAATCTTATCATAACCAATAACTCACCGTATGCTAATCAAAATGGAGCCAATGCCAGTGGAACCTATCCTTTAGGTACTACTACTTTTACATATACTGTTTCTGATGGTTGCGGTAATAAAGTAACCGGACAAACGTCGGTGACGGTGATTGACAAAAAACCACCTACCCCGATTTGTAAAAATATAGCGGTAAATCTGTCCAAAATGCCAGCTATCATGGCCATGGTAGATGCTAAAGATATAAATCTTGCCAGCCGCGATGTTTGTGGCGGCCCTATTAAAATAAGTATTAAACGAGGTAATTCAGGGAACAGTATCCCTCCTCATCCACTCGACACTATGTTAACATTTACCTGTGCCGATTTTGGTATTCAACCCGTGGAACTTTGGGTGACAGACACTAAAGGAAACAGTGATTTTTGCTCCGTTACCGTCGATGTTCAGGATAACGATGGTCTTTGCTTAACCAATCCTATCGGAAAAATTGCCGGTGTTATTAAAACGGAAAAAGGAGAAGACGTTGAAAAGGTCCTTATAAAAGAGGTGAATGACCCCACAATGAACGTGATAACTACAGCTACTGGCAAGTTTGAATTGGCAAATTTAGCTTTTGGTAAAAACTATAAATTACAACCTTATAAGAATGACGATTTGCTTAATGGACTGTCAACCATGGATTTGGTGCTAATCCAAAAGTTTATCCTCGGTATAATTTCCCTGAAATCGCCCTACCAGCAAATCGCTGCTGATCTTGATCGCTCAGGTAATGTTTCTACGCTCGATTTAATAAAATTGAGGAAGTTAATATTAGGAAAAGATACCGATTTAGGAACACAGAATAACTCATGGCGCTTTATTGACGCAGATTATGTCTTTCCCGCTGGTGTAAATCCTCTTAAAGCACCTTTTCCTGAAGCTAAGACCTTGGATGATTTTAAAACAAAATTTGCCCAGGCTAATTTCATAGGTATTAAAGTGGGTGATTTAAATAGTTCTGCAACGCCAAATAGCCTCATTGTACAAAATCCAAGAAGTACTTTTGGAGAACTACAATTGCAGATACCAAATTTGAAATTTAGTTACGGAGAGGAATTTACTATCGACGTAAATGCAGATTCTCAGGAAGATGTCGCTGGATTTCAGTTTACCTTCGATTTTGATGAGAGAATATTGGAAATAATAGATTACACGGCTGGTGATGTTCCTGGTATTTCAGATGAAAATTTTGCGCTTATTGATAAAGAAAAGGGAATTCTAACCGCAAGTTGGAATGTGATGCGCGAGAAAACCTGGCCAACCACGGCTACTCCAGTGCTAAGACTTACTTTTAGGGCGAAAAAATCGTCAGAGTTAATCTACGCGCTAAAGGTAGCCCCTCATCCTACCGTTCCAGAGGCCTACACCCATGAAGGTGGTATGCTCGATCTAAATCTTATTTTCAAAGACGGATCTAAAAATATAGATAAAGGGGGTTACCAGTTGTTTCAAAATTATCCGAATCCTTTTTATCAAAATACTACTATAGGTTTCACTATACCACAAACACAAGAGGTTAAAATATCTATTACCGATATGATTGGGAGATCAGTTTGGGAAACAAAAGGAATTTTCCAGAAGGGTTATAATGAAATTCCTTTCCAAAGAGATGGCTTGTGGAGTGATGGAGCTTACTACTACAGATTGGAAACCAGTTCTTTTACCGATGTTAAAAGAATGATCCTAAGCTCTGGTAATAAATAAATTAAAAGCTTTTCCATAGTTTATGCAAGGCGGCATCTTTTTAGATGTCGCTTTTTTTAAAATCATTCAGTTTGGCATGAATTTGGTATTGCCTCTCTTGTAATTATTAAAAATATTCATCATGCGTGGTTACAAAAAATTAGATTGGATTATCATAGCTATAATTGCTTTCTTTTTAAATTCTCCTATTTTATTGCACAGCCAGTGTACACTGATTTGTAATAATAATGTTTCGATTAGCGCAGATTCTACCTGTAATCTTAGAATTACGCCCGCAATGATTCTCAGCGAGACGAATCCAGGTATATGTACCCCATCAGCGCCAACAGACTATGAAGTTACGGTTATGCTTGGTCCCAATGGCCAGCTTTTACCTACAACGCCTTTCGTTGGCCGTACCTATCTTAATCAGTTGCTCTATGCAAGAATCAGACATATTCCCAGCGGAAATATATGTGTAGGTTCCTTTAGAGTGGTTTCACTGGGTTCCCCTTTGATTATTTGTCCAAGAGATACTACCGTTCTTTGTGGTACGCCTACGGACACCGCGCGATTAGGTAGAGCTAGCTCGTTAGAGTGTAACTCATATAGTATTACCTATGAAGATAAATACGACAATAGAATTAATGCTTGTACAGATACACTCGTTGGTGTCATAAACAGAACCTGGACTATCACGCTTTTAAATGGATTGAAAAATACTTGTGTTCAAAAAATAAAAATAAGAAGACCTGTCGTAGGTGACTTGGTTTTTCCGGCAAACCGTGATAATGTAGCTGGTAGAAGGGGTGTCTCCTGTGTAACGCCCAATGTAACCCCTGATAGCACTGGTTGGCCTCAATTAAACGGATTTAATATAACTCCTACAAATATTTGTGGTCTTTCCCTCACCTATAATGATCAAAGAATCAATGGTTGCGCACCTACCTTTACTCTAATCAGAAACTGGACAGCCGTAGATGGGTGTACCAATGGAATACGTACTTTTCAACAAATTATTCAAGTCGTAGACACCATAAAACCTCGCTTAACGTGTATTTCCGATACTTTGGTTGCTTTTACTTCGTCTACCACGCAATGTGGTGCTACCGTTATCGTTCCACCCATTGTTTTTATAGATTCCTGTGCACCAAATAATCAGATCAGAGTGGTTATTATGTCCAATTATGGTGTTATAAATGGGAATGGTGGTCAATTAACTGGGGTTCCTCCTGGCTTGCATAGTATCATGTACATGGTGTCAGATCCTTGTGGAAATACTTCCCAATGTACGCGCATGGTTCGGGTAGTAGATAATACTCCCCCTGTATTGGTCTGTCCTTCAAGTATTCAGGTGTCGTTAACGCTCACTGGAGAAGCTCAGGTGGAGCCGAGCTCCTTCTATCTGCAGGCAACCGATTTATGTTGTACTAATCTCACTTTTAAACTTCAGAAAATGACGGCTTCTCCGTTGCCTTTCTCTGATTCGTTAAAATATTTTTGTGCAGAAATTTTGACCAATAACATGGCCACCCTTCAAGTAACCGATTGTTATGGAAACTCCAATTTTTGTATGGTAGAAGTGGATGTAGTAGATAAACTTCCAAGAACTATCATTTGTCCCGATACTGTTATTTTGAGAAATCCTGCTCTTTTAGCCGATACCAGCGTAGTGGGAGCTCCGAGGGTAAATGGTACTTGTAATCTATTTCAACTCGAATATGAGGACGACAGAAACCTGGGATGTGGCGGTGGAACTGGTGTCATAAGAAGAGACTGGACCGTTTATTATGGTGGAATAGATACGACAACCTGCCCAACGCAAATCATTCTATTAAATGATACCACAACTTTAAGAGCTACTTTTCCTCCCAATTACTCTCAGACAAATTGTACTAATCTGGCTTCACTGAATCCGGGAAATTTACCGATAGGTTTCAGATCACCCACCGTGTTAAATCCTACATATAAAGGTATTGTTATCACCCATAGTGATGTAGTAAATTATAATGTTTCCGGTGCCTGTATTCAGATTTCCAGAACCTGGACGATTACGGACACTTGTGTTTATGAACCTGGTGACCCCATTGGACCTTTAAATGGCAGAATCGTTGGCACACAACTCATCCGGGTATTTGATAACACGCCACCCAGTTTTATCTGTCCTTCCGAAGGACTGGTTATTTATCTGGATCCAGATTCATGTAATACAACCATCAGACTTCCGGTTCCTACCAATATCCAGGAATGTTTGCCTGATCAGGTAACGATTTCTGTAAGTGGTGATTTTGGAAATTCTTTAAATATTTCTAGAATACCAGCAGGTATTTACAATGTTCGATATCGCGTAGCGGATATATGTGGAAATTTTGGAACCTGTGATGCTACTTTTGCTATCATTGAGAATACGCCGCCAGACTTGTTTTGTAATAATTTAGTGAGTAGATCGCTGCCTGCCTCCGGTACGACTATTGTGAATGCCTTTGAATTTATTGATACCGTGAGAACAACTGATAATTGTACCGCTAAAGATTCCATTCGATACAGAATCGGCGCCCGACCAACACCAGGTTTTACCGGTCCGCCACCCAATGCTTCTTTAACTTTTGCGTGTGACGATATTGGTGATAATCAGTTGACGGTGTGGGCAGTTGATATTGCAGGAAATTATGAACGTTGCGATGTTATCGTGAGAATAAATGACCCATTAGCTGTTTGTGGCGCTGGTGTTACCGTAGCAGGAGCTATCAAATTAGAAAATGGTTCCGGCGTCCCATCGGTAAAGGTACAGGAAATGAAAAATTACTCCGGGGAATCTATGACGGATAATAAAGGAGCGTATTCCTTAGGGAATCTATTGCCTGGAGGGACGTATGAATTTATGCCTGGTAAAACAGGAAATTATACAGATGGTGTGACTACCCTCGATTTGATATTGGTTAATAGGCATCTTACAGGCTCTAAAGCGCTTGAATCTCCTTATAAAATAATAGCGGCAGATGTAGATGGAAACGGAAGGATTTCTGTAAGAGATATCATTCAGTTGCAAAGGTTGATTTTGAATGTGACCAATACCTTTCCTGAGAATAAGCCATGGCGTTTCATTCCTAAAAGTTTCCAGTTCCCTAATCCAAAGGATCCATTGTCGACGCCTTTCCCAGAATCAAAAGCAGTTTCCAATCTTTTCAAAGATATGACCGATGGTGATTTTGTAGCCATAAAGGTTGGGGATGTTAATAATAGTATAATCCCTGAAAATGGTGTCAGCCCCCGTTCCCAGGAATCTTCCAGAGTTTTTTTACTCCCACAATGGAAACTTAAACCAGGGGAGCGGGTCTGGTTACCTATTCATTTTGAAAGCACGGACCTTTGGTGGGGTGGACAATTTGCCCTGCAAGTGAACCCGGAACTAATTAAAATACACGGCTTCTCTGGTTCTGAAGAATTCAATATCAGCAGTAAACCATTGAATGACAACAGCTGGGCTTTGTCCTGGTATGCAGACCATTTGAAAAAAAGCGAGGCAGGCGAGGTATTAGGATTTATTGAGGTAGAGGCACTTCGACAAACTAATCTCTCTGATGCCATAGCATTAAAAAATAATTCTTTTGATTCTGAGGCATACTTATCAACACAGAACATTGATTCAGTGGTGGTCGCCCCCCTGACCATTCAGTATGCTTCACCAAATGCCGCAACCAATAGTGGGTTGCGGCTTTGGCCGAATCCTTTTAAAGATTGGGTGACTTTTCAATTGCCTCCCGCTTCTGGTCTTCAAGGTGTTTTAGATATTTATGATGTACAGGGAAGAAAAATCTGGACAAAATCCTGGCAGTTGAATAAAGGAGATTCTCCACTTTTTACCCTTCAGGCTAATGAATTGCCTCATGCAGGGGTCTATATCTATAAATATACCGATGGTTTTGGACAATATACAGGAAATCTGATTTTACAGAAATAATTCAAGATTATGTTTTTTCAGGATAAAGTGCCTATTTGCCACTTTATCCTGAAATTTTTTATATGGCTTCTACATTCCAAAAGGGAAAGTGGGGAGAAACGCTGGCGCTAAACTGGCTCACTCAACACGATTTTCAAATTATCGACAAAAACTGGTTTTATAGGCATGCAGAAATTGATATCATCGCCTGGCAAGCTCCTTTTTTAGTTTTTATAGAGGTAAGGTTGCTACATAGAAGAAATGCCCATTTACCTGAAAATACAGTGAGTGCCCTGAAAAGAAAAAAAATAGCTTCTGCCGCTGCCGCTTTCACGGAAAGTAAACATTATCAGGGGGATATTCGATTTGATATCATCGGAATTGTGTATGATGTTCAACATACCCCTGAAATTCGTCATTTTCCCGATGCCTTTTTTCCAGGCTTATTCTAAATTCAATTTGTTTTTAAGCTACTTTAAAGCTAATTTTATACAAAATTGTAATGGGTATGTTCTGGAAAATATCAATGTTTTTACTAGTTTCTGTTCTTATGTTAAATGTTCTAATTGGGCAAAATGTGGTTGACAATAATGAAATAAGACTAATTACTTTGAATCCTGGTCATTTTCATGCCGCATTGATTCAAAAATCAATGTACCCTAAGTTATCTCCCATCGTTCATGTTTATGCTCCGCAAGGTACGGATGTCGATTTGCATCTCGCCAGAATTAATGCCTATAACAAAAGAACAGATAAGCCTACTCAGTGGGATGAAAAGATTTACATCGGAAAGGATTATTTGGCCAGAATGTTAGCTGAAAAAAAAGGGAATGTGGTTATGCTGGCCGGGAATAATAAACTAAAAACAAAGTATATTTCTGATGCAGTGGCCGCTGGATTTCATGTTTTTGCCGATAAACCGATGGCTATAAATGCAGCAGGATATAATTTACTGGAAAAGTCCTTCAAACTAGCTGAACAGAAAAAGGTCTTTATTTACGATGTCATGACAGAGAGGTATGAAATTACTTCCATGCTTCAAAAGGCATTTTCTGAATTTGAAGAGGTGTTTGGCGTGCTTCAGGATGGATCAGTAGATAATCCTGCCGTGATTAAAGAGAGTATTCATCATTTCTATAAAGAAGTTTCGGGTGTTCCTCTGCAACGTCCGGGGTGGTTCTACGATGTTACACAAGAAGGAGAGGGGATTGTTGATGTTACCACCCATTTGGTAGATCTTATTCAATGGAGTTGTTTTCCTGACCAAATACTGAACTATGAAAAGGATATCAAATTGTGGGATGCAAAACGTTGGGCAACTCTAATAACACCCGCCCAATTTCAAACGAGTACTAAACTCACTCAGGTCCCCGAATATCTTAAAAATACCTTGAATGCTGAAGGTCAACTGACTGTTTTTTCTAATGGACAGATTGACTATCAAATTAGAGGACACTTTGCGCGCGTAAAAGTAACCTGGGCATGGCAGGCTGAACCCGGTGCTGGTGATACCCATTATTCTATAATGAGAGGAACTAACGCCAGTCTGGTAATTCGTCAAGGTGCTGAACAAGGGTATCAACCCGTTTTCTCTGTTGAATCCAATAGATTTAAAGAAGTGGCCTATCGCAATACTTTTGAGAGAGTATTTCGCGAAGTAACGAAGTCATTTCCGGGTATTAGCTATATTTTGATGGGAAATACCGCTGTTTTCGATATCCCCAACGTGTATAAAGAAGGTCATGAGGCACATTTTGCCAGGGTAACTGAAAAATATCTTGACTTTCTCGCCAAAGGTAAAATGCCGGAATGGGAGGTTCCGAATATGTTGGTTAAATACAAATTAACCACAGAAGCATTAAATCTGGCTATTAAAAAGTCTAAATAATCAACAGATTACTTTGGTTCTTCATACACCCCAAGTTCCACCTGTCTTTTTTGAAGATTGGTATCTATGAGCCTAACTTTTAGTTTGCCTCCCATTTTTATCGTTTGTCCAGTATAAATCCCGCGGGCAAATAGTCGGGAAGGATCCATCTCATAAGGTTCGGAAAAACGGTTAAAAGAGAGAAACCCCTCACAATGTGTGGTTAACAATTCAACGAACAGACCCCTGTCCATCATCCCGGTAACTATTCCCTCAAATACTTCGCCGACATGGCTTTCTAAAAATTCTACTTGTTTGTATTTAATAGATTCCCTTTCTGCCTCCATGGCTTTTCTTTCCATGCTGGAAATATGTCGGCATTGTTCTTTTAAATAAACTTTGTTAGTAAGCCATACCGTTTCCAGATTTTTAGCTAGTAAGCGATGGGCAATAACGTCGGAATACCGTCTGATGGGCGAAGTAAAATGAGTATAATGACTGAAAGCCAGTCCGTAATGACCAATATTTTCTGGAGAATAAATGGCTTTTGCCATAGTTCTGATGGCAATAGGTGCTAAAAATTTAAGTGCAGGGTCTCGAAGGGATTGCTCTGCAAGTAAATTATAGGAATTAGCTATTTCTTTAGGGGAATCTACCCTCATTTTTACACCAAATTCTTTCGCAAACCTGGCAAGTTCAAATACTTTGTCCTCATTTGGTTCGTCATGTACCCTGTAAATAAATGGAATTTCATAGCCGGTGGCATCCATTTTATGTTGAATAAATAGCGCAACCTCCTGATTTGCCAAAAGCATGAAGTCTTCAATTAACTTATGCGCATCCTTTCGCTCTTTAATAAATATTTCAACTGGCGTTCCTGATTCATCGAGTTTAAACTGCACTTCATCGGATTCAAATTGGATAGCTCCGGAGGTAAATCTCCTCTTCCTTAATTGGTGAGCTATTTTATTGAGATGTATCAGTTCTGCAGAATAAAGTCCTTCCTTCGTGTCCAGGATCTCTTGGGCTTCTTCGTAAGTAAACCGTCGGTCGGAATGAATAATGGTTCGTCCAAACCATTTTTCCGTAACTTTACCCTTTCCATCGATATTGAAAATAGCTGAAAAGGTAAGTTTGTCCTCATTCGGTCTTAACGAACATAATTCATTACTTAACTTTTCAGGTAGCATTGGGAGTACGCGATCTACCAAATAAACAGAGGTTGAACGAGTATATGCCTCCTTATCTAAGGAAGATCCTTCTCTCAGGTAATGCGTAACATCGGCAATATGTACACCAACCTCTACCTGATCGTTAGGCAATAGGCGATAAGAAATAGCATCATCAAAATCTTTAGCGTTCCAGGGATCGATAGTAAAGGTTAAAACATCGCGAAGGTCCCTGCGCAAAGCTATTTCTTCTGGTGAAATAGAGGTATCTATATTTTTTGCTTCATTTAAAGCAGCTTCACCAAAACCTAAGTCGAAACCTGCATTTAGCAAAATGCTCTGCATCTCAATATCATGGCTACCGGCAGCCCCCAAAACGTAGGTGATTTTTCCAATGGGGAGCGGGGTAGATTGACCTGTCCAACCTATTATTTTAACTACGACCTTGTCCCCGTCTTTACCTCCTAATATTTCATTTAGATCAACTTTGATGTCATAAGGTAAAATGGTATCCGTAACTACGAGGCCAAATTTATTATTCAAATATAAAACGCCCAAAAAGGACTCTTTAGCCCTTGTTATTACGTCGATAACCTCACCTTCAGGGCGACGTTTCCCTCTGGGAGTCCATGTTTGTATCCTCACAGTATCACCATTCATCGCCGTGTTCAAATTCCGCATGGAAATATAAACGTCTATGGGTTTACCCTCCACTTTGATAAATGCAGCGCCGGATCGAGTCATATCAACAATTCCAATATCCCCTTTTTCCTGCTTTTCAACAGGCACACTCCGGTTGAATTGAAATTTATAATCCTCCAGGGCAAGTACTTCTTTTTCTGTTACTAAAAGTTCCAACGCATGCAAAATGGAGTCTTTAGTATTTGCAATAGATAGTGTTTGGGCTATTTGACGGGGATTATACCTTTTTTTTGGTGAATTTTTGAGTAAATCTAAAATGGCCAGCCTTAAATCTTTAGCATTATATTTTGGCTGACTATCATTGGACGATACAGTTTTTTTCTTTTTTGACATGTCTGTTTTTTAATCTGGAATAAGTTCATCTTCAATTTCAACGATGCGACCCTCCGGCAATAATTCTAATAACAACGTTGTACTGCTTCCTGGTTCATACGTTTCATCAATATGTGATATTCCAGATAAAATTCTTATGCGCCAGTCTTCGTCTATCACCGCAATCGACTGTAAAATGGTTTCCTGGATAACACTGGTACCTGAAAGCGTTCTTTTGTCTATAAGTACGCCCTTTTTTGTAAAGGTAGCAATGATGTAATGATAATTTAATAAAGCAGCTTTCCAGTAAACCAGAGCTTCAAATGCTTCTGTCTCTCCAATACGAAAACAGGCCATGAATTCTGTAAATTCGTCAGGTTCATTTTCTTCCAGGGGGTAAATAAATTGTTGTATGATGGCGTCGGGAAGAGGAATATTATCCTGACTGAATATCTTGATATTCTCCTCAGCTAAAACAATGGGTAACTGCATCACAGGAAAAAATTGAATGAATTCGCTAAAGGTTGCTTCTTTTAAAGACACTATAAGTTGATTTTGTTAACAATGTTATTTGAAATGATTCTAAATTAATTTAAAATAATAAACTTAACGCTATGCATTGAGTTGTAAATTGCCTTAAAGGTATAGTTTTGTGGAACATTTTTCAAAATGCTGTTAATGAAAATATAATACAATGAGTTGGATGACTAATGCTCTTAAACCAATCGGATTAGTTTGGTTTGCTAATTTTTTAACATCATCGATAGGTAAAAAGCTGTTGATGAGCCTTTCAGGTTTGTTCCTTATTTTGTTTCTTCCTGTTCATCTAATCGGGAATTTACAATTACTGACAAAGGACGCTGGAGTATCTTTTAACTTGTACTCTTACTTCATGACGCACAATCCGTTGATTAAAACGGTCTCATACCTTCTTTATTTTTCTATTCTTCTCCATACCATTCAAGGATTGCTATTGTGGAGAAAAAATAAAAAGGCCAGAGGAAATATTGGTTATGCTGTGAGTGCACTAAGAGGTGACGGTACCAATGTGAAAGCAGCGTCGAACATGGCATGGTTGGGTATTATCATTTTTGTTTTCATAGCCGTGCACATGTATCAATTCTGGCTTCAGATGAAGTTGGGAAAAGTACCGATGGTTATGATTGAAGGTACCGAATATAAGAATCTTTATGAGCCCGTAATTTTAGTTTTTTCGAATCCTGGTTTTGTGGTATTTTATGTGGTTTCTATGATTATCATTGGTATTCACTTAAATCATGGATTTCAAAGTTCATTTCAAACACTCGGCCTTAATCATAAAAAATATACCCCCTTTATTAAATACATTGGCAGAATTTATGCTTTTGTCATCCCATTTGGGTTTGCTATCATTCCCATCATCGTTTACGGACGAAATAACTTATGGTGGTAATTGTTTTATTTTTGACTTTAATTGTTAATGCACATGGATAACTTAAATTTAAATGGAAATGTACCCTCTGGGGACTTAGCCGATAAATGGACAAAATATCGTTCAACCCTGCCTTTGGTTGCGCCAAATAATAAACTTAAAATTGAAATTATTGTCGTGGGTACAGGCCTGGCAGGTGCCTCGGCAGCAGCAACATTGGGTGAGTTGGGCTACCTTGTAAAATGTTATACTTTTCATGATAGTCCGAGAAGGGCGCACAGTATTGCCGCGCAAGGGGGAATTAATGCCGCAAAAAATTATAGAAACGACGGGGATAGTGTTTTTCGTTTATTTTACGACACTATAAAAGGAGGTGATTACAGATCAAGAGAAGCTAATGTTTATAGATTAGCCGAGGTGAGTACCTCCATTATCGACCAGGCTGTGGCCCAAGGTGTTCCTTTCGCCAGAGAATATGGTGGATTGCTGGACAACAGATCGTTCGGAGGCGTACAGGTATCCAGGACTTTTTATGCCAGAGGGCAAACAGGCCAACAACTTTTATTGGGCGCTTACCAATCGCTGTCACGTCAGATTGCCTTGGGTAATGTAAAGATGTTTACCAGACATGAAATGATTGAACTGGTGCTAAAAGATGGTAAGGCAAGAGGAATTATAGCAAGAAATTTATTAACAGGCGAATTAGAAAAACATGGCGCTCATGCCGTGGTTCTCGCTACTGGTGGGTATGGTAACGTTTTTTATCTTTCTACCAATGCAATGAATTGTAACGTGACTGCCGCTATGCGTGCAGTGGCAAAAGGTGCCTACATGGCTAATCCTTGCTTTACACAGATTCACCCAACTTGCATTCCTCAGATGGGGGAATACCAGTCGAAGCTTACCCTTATGTCTGAGTCTTTGAGAAATGACGGGCGCGTCTGGGTTCCAGCAAAAAAAGAAGATGCTAAAGCTATTCGCGATGGAGTAAAGACAGCTCTCGATATTCCCGAAGCAGATCGTGATTATTTCCTCGAAAGAAGATATCCTGCTTTTGGAAATTTAGTGCCAAGAGATGTTGCTTCCCGTGCAGCTAAAACGGCATGTGATGAAGGTAACGGTATAGTACCTACTGGTTTAGGAGTATTCCTCGACTTTTCAGCGGCTATAGAAAGATATGGTAAGTCGAAAGCTAATATTCTTGGTCTGTCAAACCCTTCACATGCTAGAATAATTGAACTGGGAGAAAAGGTAATTGAAGAAAAGTATGGTAACTTATTTGAAATGTATGAGAAAATTTCAGGCGAAAATCCTTACAAGTATCCAATGAAAATTTATCCTGCTGTGCATTATACGATGGGTGGTCTATGGGTCGATTATAATCTTATGACTAATGTTCCGGGATTATTCTCTATCGGTGAATCAAACTTTTCTGATCATGGTGCCAACCGTTTAGGTGCATCTGCTTTAATGCAGGGATTGGCTGACGGTTATTTCGTGCTTCCTTATACTATAGGTACTTTCTTAAGTGAAGATATTAGTACCCCTAAACTAGATGTTAATGCACCTGAATTTACCGCTGCAGCAGATTTGGCAAAACAACGAATAGATAAGTTGTTCGCTATAAAAGGAAAGCAATCGGCTGAAAGTTTTCATAGAAGATTGGGTAAGATTATATGGGAATATTGTGGTATGTCACGAACAGCTGAAGGACTAACAACCGCAAGACAGCAGGTGCGCGCACTGAGAGATGAGTTTTATACTGATTTATATCTGCCTGGCGTGGCCAATGACTTGAATCCTGAACTTGAAAAAGCACTTAGAGTAGCAGATTTCATAGATTTAGGTGAAATCATGGTGGTCGATGCGCTCGATAGAAATGAATCTTGTGGAGGTCACTTTAGAGAAGAATATCAAACGCCAGATGGTGAAGCATTGAGAAGAGACGACGAATATGCTTACGTTTCTGCATGGGAGTTCAAAGGGGCAAATCAAGATCCTATTTTGCACAAGGAAATGCTGCATTTTGACAATGTTGAATTAAAAACCCGTTCTTACAAATAATCTTATCTTAATTGCTGGCCTTTTGGCTTTAAATTGATTATTATGAAATTGACACTAAAAATATGGCGCCAACCTAGCCAAAATGTTAAAGGAAAGTTCGAAACTTATTCCCTGGATAATGTAAGTGAACACATGTCATTTCTCGAAATGCTGGATGTTTTAAATGAAAAACTGAGTTTCGAGCAAAAGGTTCCTATTGCTTTTGAACACGATTGTAGAGAAGGTATTTGTGGTACTTGTAGTTTAGTCATAAATGGTCAGCCTCATGGTCCATTACAAGGCACTACCACCTGTCAATTACACATGCGTAACTTTAAAGACGGGGAAACCATAGTAATAGAACCTTATCGTGCCTCTGCTTTCCCAGTTTTGAAGGATCTTTCAGTGGATAGAGGTGCTTTAGATAGAATTATTCAGGCAGGTGGGTTTATATCAGTGAGTACCGGTCAGGCGCAAGATGCCAATGCCATTCCAATAGAAAAAGACGTGGCTTCTCACGCTTTCGATGCCGCAACTTGCATAGGTTGTGGTGCCTGCGTGGCTGCCTGTCCAAATTCTTCTGCCATGCTCTTTACCTCGGCGAAGGTGGCGCATTTAGCGTTGTTACCTCAAGGTAAGGTAGAAGCTCAAAAAAGAGTTTTAAATATGGTTCGTCAAATGGATTTGGAAAATTTTGGAAATTGTTCTAATATTACAGCCTGTGAGGCAGAATGCCCAAAAGGTATTTCAGTTTCTAATATAGCTTTGATGAATAGAGAATTTCTTTCTGCGTCGTTTTCTTCAAATGATGCCAACTAATTTCACAATTATTGCTCCTTTGTTTAATAGATTTCCGAGGCTATCTTATAGGTAGCCTCTTTTTGTTTTATATCAAAGGGGTATAGGCTGGATATAAATGTAAAAAGGCTGTTAAGTTTTAACCTAACAGCCTGCTATTATATCTTTTATCTTTTTTTAATGATCGTGAGCAAGATCAGTTGGAATACTTCCTTTTAATTTAGCGTGAGTGGTTCCAAAAATATAATCCCAAAGGGGAGATGAAACACCAAACATTGTATCAGATTTTCCATAATGATGTAAAGCATGGTTAACCCATAATGCTTTAAAAATGTTATTAGGGGGTAAAAATATGTGAATTGAATAATGAACTAATAGGTAGAATGCATAGCCACTTAAGAAACCAGCAAGGAATGAAAAGGAATATTTATCCAGTATGAGTTCAAATAGAAAAAAGAGAATGGTTCCTACTGCCACACTCATGGCAGGGGGCATCGCTAATCTTTGTTTATCTTTCGGGTAATCATGATGTATTCCATGCATGGTATAGGCAAATTTTGCCCTCTTTTCAGTAGTGCCTGGTAAATGATATACATGGCGGTGAACCATGTATTCTGCAAAAGTGAAAAATAAAAAGCCAGTTAAATAAAGCGATGTTACCTGTAATGTAGTTAAATCTGTAGCGACTTTTGTATAATATAACAAAGCGATTGCGTACAAGAAAAACATAGAGACAGGAATGGCAATATGTGTTCGTGTTAAACTATCCAACCATTTATTCTTAAATAAAGGAACGGATATATTCTCATTAGAGAGGTATGCTTGTTTTTTTTCAGTTCTCATTTAGTGGCAGTTTTTGTTATAAACCTAATGATTTCTTTGTCTGGCTAATATATTTTCTATACATCAAACGATAAATTCGGTAATAAGTTCTGTACCTTCTTTTAACAGATTCATAGCTGTAATAGTGTTCGTGGTCTTCCCATTCATTGATAGAAGGAACTTTGGTTTCTGATTCATTTCCCAAAAGATAACCTTGCTCAGTCATCCATCCGTCATTATAAATTTTTCCAAGATATCTTGAACCATGATCAGAAAAAAGAGCTACTACTACGCTATTTTCATCTAATTCATCTTGAATTTGAAATATACCATGCATGGCAGAACCACTGGAATAACCCATCAATAATCCTTCTTTTGAAGCTAATTCTCTGGCTCTTATGGCACTGTCTCTATCGCTTACCTTTATAAATTCGTCGATTAAGGAAAAATCAATATTTGAGGGAATGATGTTTTTACCTAAACCTTCAACTTTGTATGGTTTTATTTCATTTGGATCATAAATACCCGTCTCCCAGAACTTCTTTAAAACTGATCCATAAGCATCTATACCAATAATGCGAATGGCAGGGTTCTGTTCTTTAAGATATTTTGCTACGCCTGAAAGAGTACCTCCTGTGCCAGCACAACAAACATAATGCGTAATTTTACCCTCCGTCTGTTTCCATATTTCAGGTCCTGTAGAATGGTAATGTGCTGCCGCATTATCTGTATTAAAGTTTTGAGCCAAATAAAAAGCGTTAGGTGTTTCCTTAGCAATTTGTTCCGCTCTGGAATAGTAAGACCTTGGGTCTTCGGGACTTACATCAACAGGACAAATGATAACCTCCGCTCCGAGTGATTTTAATAAAGATATTTTTTCAGTAGAGGCCTTACTTGTGAGCGTGAGAATGCACTTATAGCCTTTTATCGCTGATAACATAGCTATACTAAACCCTGTATTTCCCGATGTTGCTTCAACAATGGTTCCCCCTGGTTTGATTAAGCCCTTTTTTTCTGCTTGCTCAACCATGTAATAAGCAATCCTGTCTTTAGCACTTTGACCAGGATTAAACGCCTCTACCTTAGCATAATATGTTCCTGTTAAACCTTCAGTTATTTTATTTAACCTAACCAAGGGTGTATTGCCGATGGTACCACTTAAATTTTCATATACCATAACCTATCTATTCCAATTAATTAAACTGTTAACGTTTTTAGTGGTATGTTCATTCACGGTACTTTAGAGCCGCAAATATACGGTAAATAAATACATTTTTGTGTTTTAGTATGGTTAATTCATTTCAAATACCTATGCTGACGAAGAAAAATTTCAGTTTGTTTCAAGGTTTCATTATAGTACGGATTTTTACCATCTTTCCATCCGAAAAATCCATGACCCGCTCCTTCATATAAAAATAAAGTGCAATGTCCTCCAGCTTTTTTTATTTTGTCGCGAAAAATCTCTCCTGTAGAAACGGGTACTAAAGCATCTTTAGTTCCCAAAAAAAGGACCGTTGGAGGGAATTTTTTAGTGATACCGTGCATAGGTGATATATCGGGAAACCATGCTTTTATTCTTTCATAACCATAGCCTTCCGGGCCGTTATCAATCACCGGATTAAATAATACCAGGCTGTTTGGTTTAGCACTTACATTGATGGCATCCTTCGGATCATTAATATTTATGGAGGTAAAGGCTGCCGCAGCCAAATGCCCACCGGCAGATCCACCACCAGCAGCTATTTTGTTAGGTAAAATATGTAATTCTTTAGCGTTGAGTCTTAAAAACCGAATAGCAGATTTAGCGTCTTCTAAAGCTTCTTTAGGAGTTGTTCCATGTACATTTTTTAAACGGTATGATGCTCTGATCGCAACCATGCCCTGGCTGGCCAGATATTCCGATTGGGGTAAAAATTGTTCTGCAGTTCCATTATTCCAACCACCTCCATGAAAAAAAATAATAGCCGCATGTCTTTTTTTTACTTTTTCAGGATAATGTATCCAGATTTTTAATTCCGTCGTATCTATCTTTTTATATATGATAACGGTATCACTTTGTGCGGAAAGTAGGTAAGTTAGGAAAAGGATTCCTAAAGTGCAAAAGGTCTTTTTAAGGAATATCATTTGGTCTTTTTAATTATTTCTGAGTGAACAGCTTTCCCATTAACGTCATAATGGATAAAAGTAAGATAAGGTTCTTTAGCTTTATATTCCATGGATAGACTTAGAAATCCTCCGGCAACCCTTAAAAATTTGTGTTCAGGCCTTATTTCTTCAGGCGGCCACCCTTGAGCATGAAAATCACTGACAGGACCTGATCCAAATTCCATTACACCAGATGGTATGTCTTGGGAAACATATTGCCAGTGACGGTCTCCGTTGATAACGATCATATTTTCTTTATGTAAAAAGGTTCTTACCCAATCTCCCTCTTTTTGAAAAGCATTGTTTGCGTGATTATCTGCTTTTGAAGCTCTATCAGGTCCAATAATTGGCGTTGGTGAAATGATTATTTTGAAGGTGGCTTTTGAATTTTGAACGGATTGTATCAGCCAGTTTTTTTGCTCCTCACCCCAGATTGTTTTAGTTCCATCATCAGCAGAATTGTTATCACTTCTAAATTCCCTACCTTCCATAAGCCAAAATTGTATGTCTTTTCCCCATGTTATTGTTCTATAAGGTTTATCTAATAAAGGCACATTTTCTTTCCAGATTTCCAACCCTTCTGAATAGGTTAATTTACCGAATGGTTTCGATGTTGAATGAACATCGTCCGCCAATAAATCGTGATCATCTTTTAGCAAATAAATAGGGGTATGTCGAAAAAATCGCCGGATGTAAGGCCATGCATTCATAGCATGCCACTTATGTCTTGCTTTTTCAGCCTGATCTGCCATAGGACCTGGCTTATCATAATAAACAAAATCTCCTGTCTGGACGAATAAATCAGGATGTAACTTTGACATTTCATTGTAAATCTTAAATCCATTTATAGAATCATCAAAAGACCAGAAATACTGACATGAAGAGGTCGTTAATAAAAGAGGGGCTCGTTCATTTGGTTTAGGAGAAGTTTTAAAATAGCCCGTATCCGTGTTTATCATTCCTTCTGTATCTTTCTTTCCTTCAATAATCAATTGATAAGTGTGTTGGTTTTTAAGGCCTTCAAAGACATGAAAAACACAATAGTCATGCTTTGATATTGCTGGTTTCCATGGCGATATCTTTTTATTGCCATGAATATCTTTTAAAATAAATCTTACATACCCATTTATACCCTTAACTCCTCCGTCCATTTTATCAATAGGTTGATTTTCATCAAATTGGATTGGATGCCTGAAAACTTCAGACCTTCTCTCGTGTATAATCGAATTTGGAAACGCCTGTCCACACAACCGTGTCCAAATCACGACTCTGTCTGAAGTTATTTCACTTATTTTAAAACCAGTAGTAAAAAAAACGTCCTGTGAGTGCCCTTTAAGAAATATGAGCATTAAAATGCAAAGAGTAAAAGGTTTTAACTTCATGATAGTTTTGAAGGATTAAGGTAAATAAAGACATATTATTTAAAATAATTGTCGCATGGAAAATATATCCAAAATTATTTTGGGTTTATTCTTTTAACATCTGTTTTAAAACAGTTTTAGTTTTACCTTTGTGCGTTGTATAAAAAGTCCCAATGAATTCACCTAAATCATCCTTAAAAGTAAGATTAATTCTTTTTAATCAAGGAAAAATATTATTGCTTAAACAAACCAAATTGAATGGGGGCAATTATACCCTGGTGGGCGGTAATGTTGAGTTGGGTGAAACCAGCAAGGAGGCTTTAGTGAGAGAGTGTAAGGAGGAAGCGGGAATAACCATCTTGGAAGGTGATTTAAGATTAGTGCATGTTTTGCAAAAAACAAGCATCAAAAGTCAGCGCCTGGTTCTGTATTTCAAAGCTTTTCGATGGGAGGGTGAGCTTCAGCGAAATGAACCCCAAAAGTTTAAAGCCGCAGAATGGCACGATTTGCATAAATTACCAAAAAATTTGACGGGAACCATCAAAAGAGTTTTAAAGGATTACAAAGAGGGAGTCCTTTTTACTAACGAAAAAAATATTACCCTCTGATAAAGATGCGACCCCTACAGGGTCGATTTTCATAATATCCTGACCCCGGAGGGGTCACATGTCTATAGCCCATTATGCCCCTGGCGGCACAATTTCCCCAATATTATTTATTTCGTGTCTGCACGGGTAAATATTCTATTCCAGACAATCCCTTTAGCTGGGCTTCCCTCCAAAAAGGACATCCAGATAAATAAAG
>BJGN01000045.1 GCA_014190515.1 Bacteroidota bacterium | reverse complement strand
AAGGAAGACCTTTGATTCATTTAGTTATTACCTCGGAGGAGAATCACAAAAATCTGGAAGCTCTTCGTTTAAAACACGTGGCTAATACAAATCCTGAGCAATCAGCAAAGTTGAATCTTGAGGAGGTGCCGCTCGTTTTTTATCTGGGAAATGCCATCCATGGTAATGAAGCCAGTGGATTCAATGCCGGACCTTTGGTAGCCTATTATATGCTGGCTGGCAAAAGTCAGTCTATTGACAAATTCCTCGAAAAATGTATTCTCATTTTTGACCCTAGTTTAAATCCAGATGGTGCTCAACGCTTTTCTACCTGGGCAAATATGCATAAAAATGAAAATCTAACGGGCGATAATCAAGACAGGGAATATAATGAAACCTGGCCTGGTGGTCGTACCAACCATTATTGGTTCGACTTGAATAGAGATTGGTTGTCCATGGCTCACCCGGAAAGCAGAGGTAGAATTTCCATTTTCCACCACTGGAAACCCAATGTCTTAACAGATCATCATGAAATGGGTACCAATGCGACTTTTTTCTTTATGCCAGGTGTACCAAGTAGAGTAAATCCCAATACGCCAAAGAAGAATCAACAGCTTACCGCTAAAATTGGTCAGTACCACGTAAAAGCCCTAGATAAAATCGGATCTTTGTATTATTCCGAGGAAGGGTATGACGATTTCTACTACGGTAAAGGTTCTACCTTTCCAGATGCCAACGGATGTATCGGTATTCTTTTTGAACAGGCCAGCTCGAGAGGACATTTGCAACAATCAGAAAATGGACCTCTTGCTTTTCCATTTACTATAAGAAATCAGGTAGTTACCGCACTTTCTTCCCTGGAAGCCGCTTCTGATTTACGCGTTGAGCTACTAGAGCATCAACGGGAATTTTTCCAAAATGCAAAGAAGGAGGCCGCAGCAGATACTAGAAAGGCTATTGTTTTTGGTGATAAATTTGATCCGGCCAGAGTAAATCATTTTATCGAAATATTGAGAAGGCAGCAAATTAAAGTTCATCATCTGGCTAAACCAGTGGCAGTTGATGGTAAATCGTTCGAGCCGTCATCCTCTTTCATTATTCCAATGGAACAGGATCAATATAAGCTGATATTAGGCGCTTTTCAGGTGTTAAATCAATTTGAGGATAGTATTTTTTACGATATCTCTACCTGGACTTTACCTCACGCATTTAATCTTGCTTACCATTATTTGCCGAAAGCTGGATTTGATAACGCCTTATTTGGTAAAGAAATCGTCGGATTAACTCCAGATATGAATCCTTTGCCAGCAGTATCCATGTCTCAGTATGCCTATTTATTGGAATGGGATAATTATTATGCGCCCAAAGCTTTGTATCATATTCAGAAGGCGGGTATCAGAACAAAAGTATTTAGAGAGGGTATGACCCTGGGAGATAAAAAATATCAACCGGGAACTATTATGATTCCTGTTCAAAACCAGGTATTATCGCCAGAAAAAATACATGCTATCATTGTTGAAGCATCAAATAGCAGTAAGGTAGTTATTGAAGCAGTAGGTACTGGTTTTACCATTAAAGGAATTGATTTGGGAAGTAATGGTTTGACAACCCTGGAAATGCCTAAAGTGGCTATCATCGTTGGGGAGGGAACAACCTCTTCTACCGTAGGTGAGGTTTGGCATCTTCTGGATCAGAGATATGGTATGGTAGTCAATAAGTTAGAGGTAAATAGGCTCTCACGGTCTGATTTGTCCAGGTATAATGTCATTGTATTGGGTGGTGGTTCTTACCAGGGGCTTGGTACGACTGGTGCTGCACAAATAAAGGAATTTGTCCAGGGAGGAGGTACCGTAGTTGGAATCCAAAACGCAATTAACTGGTTGAAAAGCCAAAATTTAGTGTCTGTCACTTACCGTGAAGTTCCAGACGGAGAAAAAAAGCGCAGACCTTATGGCGCTATGACAGACGATTTGTTTTCCCTTGAAATTCCAGGAACTATTTTTGAAGCTGATCTAGATATTTCACATCCCCTTGGATTTGGCTACAGACAAAGTAAAATACCCGTTTTCAGAGATGGAGATTTATTACTCGAGCCTTCAAAAAATCTTTATGCAACGCCATTGGTTTATACACAAAATCCATTGTTAAGTGGCTATTTACCAAGAAAATACAATGGTAAAATGGGTGGTACAGCAGGGATTATTGTAGGCAGTGCCGGTACAGGTAAAATAATTATGATGGCTGATAATCCAAATTTCAGAGAACATTGGTTTGGGACAAATAAATTATTCGCCAACGCCATTTTCTTCCCTAAAGCTATAAATAGCATGGGAACTGAATCGGCTCCCCGAACAGGAAACGAATAATATACAATAGATATGTGACCCCTTCAGGGTCAGGACACTATTTAAAATTAATCTTTCGAATAAAACCAGCGACGTTATGGTTAATCCTAGAAATCCTGAAAATCCTGATTCAAACAATTGGCTACTGCGAGCATAATTTCCAACCAAGAGTGGGTGCATATTCTGAAGGGGGGCTGTCTAAAAAGATAGCCCCTCCTAAAGACAAAGGTAAAAAATGGATGATTTTTTAAGATAGGGTTGGTTGGCTAAAGAGTATTTTTCGGAAATTGTGCCGCCAGGGGCATAATTCACAATAGACATGTGACCCCACAGGGTTAGGTATGAAAAGTGTACTGTTTATTTGTAGGATGGTTACTGTTAAAGCGTTCTGAATCACGGATTTAAAGGATTTTAGGATTTCACAGATAATGGAGGACGTCTTCGTTTTTAAAGTAATGGTTATTTGTAGAGGATTATTGTTTAAACTGCTTTTCGCCGATGCGTAACGCATCGGCGAGGGGCCTGGCAATGAAAGAACCATTTAAAAATAATCTTCTGAATCAAACCAACGACGTTATAGTTAATCCTCGAAATCCTGATTCAAACAATTGGCTGCTGCGCGCATTATTCCACCCAAGAATGAGTGCTTAGTATTTTATTTCTCCTATAATCAAAGGGCTAGCAACATTTCACGATGGTATTCCCCCTTTCAGACCTTGTTGGCTTTACAGCCCATTTTTTATAGCTTATACGCTGCCGCGTATCTTGCAATGTATTTCCCTAAAATATCAAATTCAAGATTTACTGAATCGCCTTCTTGTAAAAATTTAAAACTCGTATTTTCATAAGTGTAGGGAATGATGGCTACTTGAAAAGTAGTTAAAGTAGGATTTATAACCGTTAAACTTACCCCGTTGATACAAACAGACCCTTTATCAACCAATAAATGTTTGTTCTCCTCGGGAAAATTGAAAGTGAAAATCCAGGAACCGTCTTTATCTAATACACTTTTTACGATACCCACGGTATCTACGTGACCTTGAACTAAATGGCCATCAATGCGAGATAAACCAGACATGGCTCTTTCCAAATTGATAGATTCACCTATTTTCAAATCACCCAAATTGCTTCTTAACAATGTTTCGTCGATTGCAGTAACTTGGTGTTTACCATTTTCTAAGGAAGTAACAGTAAGGCAAACGCCATTGTGGGCAAGACTTTGATCTACTTTTAATTCATTGGATATAGCAGAGGAAATGGTAAACTCTTTATTGGTGCCATTCAGCCTGATTTCCTCCACTATGCCCATGGTTTCTATTATACCTGTAAACATAAGTTCCTTTAATCGTTACCGTTTTGTAATTCAATATATCCACTCAGGGTTCCTCCAAATGGAACTACACCTTCAGTCCCATTTTCAAAAACCTTACAAACATAGTAATAAGTGCCCGAGGGTAATTTTTGTCCTTGTAGCTGATTGCCATTCCAGTTTAGCGCTGGATCTGTCGTTTGAAAAACAAGTTGACCCCATCTGTTGAATACCTTGAAATCGACAGTAGCAATAAAACATGACTTTCTTGGTGTATAAAAGTCATTATTACCGTCATCATTAGGAGTAAACGCGTTGGGAAGATCATAAACTGGGCAATTAACGGAACAAACCTGACTGCTGGGCTTACTTTCATTACCATTATTATCGAAAGTTGTCAATCGGTAACAACCAGCAAGCCCGTTTTTAGGAGCATGTCTGGTAGAATTCACATTGGCACCGGTGATTGTTTTAACCCTTTCCTCAGGTTTTCCAACACCGGGAGAATAATAAAGGTAAAAGCCAGCAATATCTGTATCGTTACAACCCGGCGTTTTAGTCCAGTTTAACTCATTTCCCGTTGAGGCGATTTCATCACAATCGGGATAATTACCTGTCTCACAAAAATTATTCACCTTTAAAACAGGTGGACAAGGAGGAACATTGTCCCTGGGTGTAACACATATTTCCTGGGAAAAATTATTTATTGGGTCTGGTAAACCAGTCACACCGTAAGTGCCCCAACTTTTAATCAGATAACAATAGGATCTTCCATTCGTCAGATTTTTATCGGTAAACGTTTTTTGATTGGTAAATCCAATAGAATCAAAAACGCCGGTACTATTCTTCCTGTAAATGGTAAATCCATAATTTTCCCAGGTTGTTAGAAAATTCCAACTAAGTAAGGTAGATTTATCTGATCCTGAACCTGTTAAAAATACAGATGAGGTGGGGTTTGTAGTACCTTGAATACGATTATTTGGACCAGTTACGAGAGTTATTTTATAAGAATAAGCATTTTTTTCAGTATCCACCGAAGCATCCTCAAAACAGGTATCCCTTAGGGTCGAAAAGGATAAAGCAGGGGTGCTTCTCCAAATTTCACTGAAAGTAGTAGGATTATTACCTGTCCCTCTGGTTAAAACAAAGGTATAAGGCGGAGGATTATTGATGGTATCTAATACCTCAGCTTTTGGCTTGATCCAGCAGATTTTCATTAGCCCATTCACAGCCGTTTTTTTAACATTTACCTCAATAGGTAGGGGTAAATCTCTTCCAAGTTGAATACAAATCTCTTCTGAGGGTAAACTTTCCACTAGGTTGTAAGCATATCGACCATTTGGCGTCGTTCTTGCAAATTCTGCAAGAATCCTGTAGCAATAAGTTTTACCCGATTCGATAGATTTATCTTCATAAACATATCGATTATTTTGTATATTAATGATACTGAAATCGGTTAATTGCGTATAACCTTTACCAGAAAGACCGGGTTGACAGGTATCGAGCGGAAACTGGCTGGTATTTACTTTTCTCCATACTGTAAATCCTCTAAAGTAATTTCCACCCACTGTATCGCAGGCGTAAGGTTTTCCCCAGCTTAA
Organism: Bacteroidota bacterium; assembly: GCA_014190515.1. GTDB lineage: Bacteria > Bacteroidota > Bacteroidia > Chitinophagales > Saprospiraceae > BJGN01. Next base: position 17,466 of record BJGN01000045.1, on the reverse strand, counting down.
GAGAATTGATTGTGGATTACTTTTTACCTGGAGATCTTTTGGAGGTGGGCCTACCACCTTTATACGTACCGTTTTTAGAATAGCCAATCCGGAGGAATCAGGAAAAAAGTTATCTTGAGCTTTGAAGACGACAGAGTAATATTGCTCTGAAATATGTTCACAGGAAGTTTTCCACGTGAAGACTTTGGTCACTGGATCTGGTTCAAAGAAACGGCCTGGGGGTAGAAAAGTGGCTGGACTCGGCTGAACCACAAAGGGTCCTCCCAGGGCAGTAAGTTTTACTCTTTGATTTGTTTCAGTTAATGGTGCTGTTGCTGTAACCACAAAACGCAGGGTCTCTCCCGCAATGACGCATATTTCGTCAAATGGAACTTTGATTTCAGGCGGTAAGTTATCGCAATTCTTTATAAGTATTTGCATATCCCGTATAATGGTATCAATAGGAAAACCATCTCGGTATTCTACAATAAAAATGGACAAGTTATATTCTCCCGCTCGCTGTGGAGCGTCCCATACAATATCGCCGGTAACAGGATTAAGTGTCAAATTATTTTTGGGACCCGGGCTTATATTACTTGGGAATATGTAATTTGGTACTGCTAAACCTACATCTTGCAGAGGAACAGAAAAATGATAGGATAAACTATCTCCGTCACTATCATAAGCATTTGGATTATGTATGAATTTCTGACCCACACAACCTATATCAATAGGAGGTTGTAACAGTACTGGTGTATTGTTACAGCCCTGGAATTGAGGATTTGGAAAAGTATAGGTGGTTTGAATGTGAAATCTGATCTGTTCTGAATTAGGATAATTTACATTTAAAATACCCCCATTTCTGTTGGGGTCTGTAGTTGAAATCACGTAAGTACCTCTGGACGGAAAGGTATGAAAAGCAACGTAAATATTCCTTTTTGTATCATTTTCAAGAGGTTCTCCCTTTGGAACGCTTCCACCTCCATTGGATCGGCCTACTTTTTCGCATTTTCCGTCACCCCAGCAAATAAAAAGAGTATCTCTATCTGCCTGTATGCTACTGGTTTTTGTATAGGTAGTAATTGTGGCTCTTATAGTAAGACTGGAAGTACAATCGCCTACTTGTGAAATAGAGATTTCTCCAGCTCTATTATGGGTAGCATGAATGTTAGGAATAAATGTAACAAAAAGGACGAGTAAAAAAAGACCCCTTATAAGGACATTATTCCGAAAGTCTGATTGGAAAAAACAGGTGAATTTATTCGGCATCGTTCTATTATTATGCGTTTATTCCAATATACAAGTTTATTGGTTAACGCCGATTATTTTTTTATATAAATAGAAAAATGAATGCTTTAGTTCAATATTTGATCAATCGCGTAAGCTATTTAAACATTTATGTAAAGATTCGCGCCAATGAGGAATGTCTAATCCAAAAGTCTCTTTGAAATGAGACTTGTCCATGACACTAAATGCCGGTCGAGGTGCGGGTAATGGAAAAGCAGTAGTCCTAACGGGAAAGATTTTAGTCGAATATCCACGAAATTGCATAACAGATAGTGCAAAGTCATACCAGCTGCATATACCTTCGTTTGAGTAATTGAATATGCCTATTGTTTCTTTGGCTTTACCGTTGTCTATAATAATTAATAGCATTTTTGCTAAATCATAGACCCAGGTTGGAGAACCTATCTGATCAAAAACTACGTTTATTTCGTCCCTTTCTTTGCCTAATCGATCCATCGTTTTTACAAAGTTTTTACCATGTTCCCCGTAAACCCAGGAAGTACGAAAAATTAAATAGTCTGCGATGGTTTGTTTTACAGCTTCTTCTCCCGCTAATTTGGATCGGGCATAAACTCCTTTTGGTTGAGGCAAATCCTTTTCTGTGAATGGTGTGTTTTGCAAACTATGGTAAACGTAATCTGATGAAATGTAAATAAATTTTGTATTTTTTGTTGATAAATATTCTGCCAAATGCTTAACTGCTAAGGCATTCACCTGAAAACATAATTTCACATCCTTTTCAGCCTGATCTACTGCCGTATAAGCTGCAGCATGGATATAATAATCATAATGGGTGTCTAATAATTCTTTGGGCCACGCTATTTTTTTTCCTTTCGTTCCTATTTGTGATAAATCGAGTTGGTTTCTATCCAGAAAATCAATCTTAAGATCAGGAAAGAAACGGGAAGCTTCTTGTAAAGCTCTTCCTAATTGTCCATTTGACCCACTAACTAAGACTGATTTTCTCAAGGGATAAAAGGTATTTCAGCAGGGGAGTGATTCCCTAAAAGTGGAAGAATAGTATCCTTTTCAGATAAAATAAGCTGCGAAGGGGCAAATCCCCAGTCGATTTTTAATTCCGGGTCATTATATCTTATGCCTGCTTCCGCATTTTTATGATAATAAGTATCACATTTGTATAAAATATCAGCAGTAGGACTCAGCGTTAAAAATCCATGGGCAAAACCTTTGGGAATATATAATTGCCGTTGATTATATTCACTAAGAACAACACTATATGACCTTCCGAAGAAGGGTGAATTTTCTCTCAAGTCAACAGCAACATCTAAAATTTCCCCCCTTAATACGCGAATTAATTTAGATTGAGAAAATTCACCCGTCTGGTAATGTAATCCTCGAAGGACACCCTGAGCAGATCTTGATTGATTGTCCTGGACAAAATGGCTATGAATTCCTTGTTTTTTTAAAAAATCATCGCGAAAAGCTTCAAAGAAATACCCTCTATCATCAGGATAAACAGTGGGTTCGAAAAGCAAAAGTCCGGCAATAGGTGTTTCAAGACACTTCATAATCTTATAAGGACATCCTTATTTTTGTCTGAACAATATATGAATGGGAACTCCTGTAAAATTAAAATGTTTACGCATTTGATTTTCCAGGAAATTCCGGTAATGATCTTTAATATGAGTAGGGTGGTTACAGAAAAATACAAAAGAAGGGTTCCTTGTTGGCAGCTGAGTAATATATTTTATTTTAATATATTTTCCTCTGTGTGCTGGCGGAGGCATATTTTCTATAATCGGTAGAAGGGTATCGTTTAACTCAGAAGTTTTTATCTTTCGTGTCCTATTTTCATAGACAGACAAGGCAGCTTCGAGCCCTTGAAAAATTCTTACTTTTTCAGTAGCTGAAATAAAGAGGATGGGAACGTCGGTAAAGGGAGCGATTCTTTCACGAATTTCTTTTTCCAGATCACGGGAAGTATTTGTCTCTTTATTTATTAAATCCCATTTGTTAATGAGGATGACGATACCTTTTTGTCTTTTTTGAGCCAGGGCAAAGATATTAACATCTTGCGATTCCATACCTAAGGTGGCGTCAACCAATAAGATACAGACATCACATTCCTCCATCGCTTTAATAGCGCGCATAACTGAATAAAATTCGAGGTCTTCATGAACCTTTCCTTTTTTTCTTATACCTGCGGTGTCTATGAGAATAAATTCCTTTCCAAATTTTTTGTAATGACTATCTATGGCATCGCGGGTAGTTCCGGCAATTTCGGTAACAATATTTCTATCTTCTCCCAAAAAAGCATTGGTAAGGGAAGATTTTCCTGCATTTGGCTGTCCGACAATGGCAAAACGGGGAATTTCATCAGTGGGCGCTTCTTCTTCATGAATATGCTCAACCACGGCATCCAGAATTTCACCCGTTCCAGATCCTGTGATGGAAGAAAGGAAGAAGACATTTTCGAAACCTAGGGCATAAAATTCATTAGCCTCTAACAAACGATTACCATTATCGACTTTATTAATGGCCAGAAAAACAGGTTTGTCTGTTCTTCGCAACATATCAGCTACCTCATCATCAAGGTCAGTGATACCGGTAGTTACGTCAACCATAAAAATGATGGCAGCTGCTTCGTCGATAGCAATTTTCACTTGCGTTCTAATGGCCGATTCAAAAATATCCTGTGAATGCTTAACAAAACCGCCAGTATCTACGACGGTAAAATTTTTACCGTTCCAATAGCTTGGACCATATTGTCTGTCTCTGGTTACTCCTGAAACGTTATCAATAATGGCTTTTCTCTCACCAATTAAACGATTGTATAGGGTTGATTTTCCTACATTGGGTCGGCCAACAATGGCCACTATATTATTCATGTTTGACTTTTCAAAAACTAAATGAAAGGGTAAAAATACGTATTATACCCCAATTATCCTTCATAACCGAACTGCTTTAATGAGTGTTCATCATCGCGCCAATTCTCTCTTATTTTAACGAATAGCTCTAAATAAACTTTAGAGTCTAAAAACTTTTCAATATCTATTCTCGATGCCTCACCTAGTGCCTTTAAGGAACTTCCCCCCCGGCCAATTAAAATGGGTTTTTGGCTTTTTCGGGAAGCAAAAATAGTGGCTTGTATCATTACAATGGGTTTCCCAGAGGTTGTTACGTCTTCCTTGAAAGACTCCACACGAACTTCCACGGAATAGGGTATTTCTTGCTTATATTGAAGTAAAATTTTCTCGCGAATAATCTCCGCCACAAAGAATCGCTCATTCCTGTCGGTTAGCTGATCAGCGGGGTAATATTCAGGGCCTTCAGGAAGATTTTCCTTGATAAAGGTCAACAAATCTTCCGTTTGGGTTTGCTTTAGGGCAGAAACGGCGAAAAAATGAGCATTAGGAAATATATTTCTCTTCCTCTCAATCCATCCTAAAATTTCATCTCGGGTGAGTAAATCTATTTTATTTAATACTAAAACTAATGGGATTTCTAAGGTATTTAAAGATTCGTGAAGTGCCTCCAAACTATTGTCAGGTTCCGAAAACTCTGATACCCAGACTAATAAATCAGCATCCTCAAAACTTCCCCTGACAGAACTGTTCATTGTTTTTTGCATCCTGTAGGCTGGATTATCAATGAAACCAGGGGTATCAGAAAAAATGAGTTGAAAATTTTCACCACTTAAAATGCCTAATATTCTGTGCCTGGTAGTTTGTGGTTTAGGTGTGATGATAGACATCTTTTCTCCTACTAATGCATTCATTAGTGTTGACTTACCCACATTGGGTTTACCAATAATATTTACAAAACCGCTTTTAAACATTCTGCAAAGGTAATCATTCGAATAACTTTAAACCTACATTGAAGGTAAAGATTTTATGGAACCTTCAATTCGTTCCTCCAGTAATTTGAAAATATAGGGTGGTTTGAATATTCGCCAGTTAAAAGTATTGTAATCGGAACCCATAAAAAACAGGTGATGGATGCGCGCATCTTTGAAGTCGTTGTAAACATGTTTAGGCAGATTCAACAAGGCAACCCAACCTCCTTCCTCTGATACTTCTTCTACCCATTCCTGATAATAATCGTCATCTCCACTGTGAAAAGTTAATATGTTTTCTCCAATAAGTATATAATGTACAATACCCAAAGCTAACATTTTATCAATGATAGTTCTTTTTAACATCTGACAATCTTCCTCGATACAATCATTCCATTCGCCCAGGAATTCGATGATGGTAAATTTTAAATCATAATCAACCCATAATATTTTAAGATATAAGGTCTCCGAACCCATATCATCCCACTGCGGGTGAATTAAATAATTATAGATTTTATTATCAAAATAAAATTCATTGTAAGTTCTATTAAAAAAGGGCGACCTTTCGTCTTTTGCTGCGGAATAATCATCTATCCATTTGAAAAAAGGTTCAATATCATGCATATCTTTAGGTATTTATTTATTGAAATCTATCTTTTATAGACAACAATGATAAAAATTATAATCACTGGGCCTGAATCAACGGGAAAATCAACGCTGACCAAAAGTCTATCTAACTACCTTAAGGAACCTTTTGTTCCAGAATTCGCGCGTTATTTTATACCTACTTTGAAAGAATCATATACAGCATCGCATCTGGTGGATATGGCTCGGGGACAGCTTTTCTGGCATCAATTATATAGGTCAAATGCTAATAAAGTACTCCTTTGTGACACTGGCGTGGAAGCCATAGATATTTGGTTTCAATATCGTTTTGGTAGTATAGACCCACAATTAAGGGCACTTTTTATAGCCGATGAAGAGTGTGTTTATTTAGTGTGCAAACCTGATATACCTTGGGAGGCAGATCCTTTGAGGGAAACTCCCCACCAAAGACCGCAAATTTTTAATTCTTTTATATCTCTTTTAGATAAATTCGGTAAAAAATATTATATCGTTGAAGGCCAACACGAAGAGGATAGATTGCACTGTGCTTTGGATCATTTAAAGAAAATATTGCCTTAATTATTTTTTTACTCCTCTTTTTTATACATTTGCATTCTCTCATTTGGGGTGCTACCATTTTGGTACGCTGAGATTATACCCATTGAACCTGGCCGGGTAATTCCGGAAAGGAAAATGAGCATCGTTCGCGGTGCCTGCTGAACGAACTTTCCGAGCCCCAATGGATCGTTATTTTTAATTTTAATACTTTATTAAAAATGAAGATTCTATTTTCTGTTTACCTTACCCTGGGTTTTTCCTTTTATTTGTTTTCTCAAGGTACTATTGCTGGAAATATTAGAGATGACAATGGAAATCCCATGGAAGGAGCGTCAATTTCTTTAGAAAATGCATCATTTGGCGTTGCATCCAATAGTAAAGGCGATTTTTTGTTGGAAAAAATCCCTTTTGGTGATTTCACGATAGTAATTTCTGCTATCGGTTATACTACTTATAAGGAAAAATTGAGATTGACTGAAAAGCCGATAAATCTTCGGATAGTGCTATCTCCTGAAAGCTATTTGCTCAATGAAATTGGTATAATTAGTACGCGCGCGACAAACGAAACCCCCGTGGCTTATCAGTCCATTTCAGCGGAAGATATAAAAGATCATAACCAGGGTCAGGATCTGCCTTATCTTCTGCGATTTACCCCATCCCTGGTAGTTAATTCCGATGCAGGTGCGGGTATTGGCTACACTGGCATGAGAATCAGAGGTGCTGATATAACCAGGATCAATGTGACGCTTAACGGTATTCCAGTGAATGATGCAGAATCTCATGGCGTATTTTGGGTGAATATGCCCGATTTAGCCAGCTCTATCTCCGATGTGCAAATACAAAGGGGAGTGGGTACTTCTACGAATGGTAGTGGGGCTTTTGGTGCCTCTATTCATTTGAATACCAACGTAAATAGTGAAAAAGCTTATGTATCTTCCCATCAATCTTTTGGTTCATTTAATTCCTGGAAAAGAAACCTTAAACTGGGTACCGGAAATATGGGTAATGGTTTTTCATTTGATGCCAGATTGTCGAAAATTTCTTCGGACGGATATATTGACAGGGCTAAAGCTGATTTAAATAGCTTTTCATTGTTTGGAACCTGGAAACAAGAGAATTCAGTAATGAGGTTCTCTATTATTGACGGAAGTGAGAGAACCTATCAGGCATGGAATGGTGTTCCGATCTCGCTGGAAGCAGATTGGAATACCAGGACATTTAATTCTGCCGGAGCAGAAAGAAAGGGTTCTCCTCATCCCGATGAAATTGATAACTATCGCCAAACTCATTATCAATGGCATTACGATAGATTATGGTCATCGAAATTTACCTCCAATATCGCTTTACACTATACAAAAGGTAGGGGCTATTTTGAGCAATTTCGAAGTAATCAAAAGGCTTCGGATTATTCCTATTCCCTTCCTAAGGGCATAGATCCTACAACTGATATTGATGTGATCCGTCGTCGCTGGCTTGATAATGATTTCTATGGGGGTATTTTCTCGGTTACTTATAAAGAAGGTAAAATTCAATCTGTTTTTGGAGGCGCAGTGCATTATTATGAAGGTCAACATTTTGGAGAACTCACCTGGGCATCCATTGCAGGCAATACTTTTCCCGACCACCGGTACTACGATAATTTAGCAACAAAATTTGAGGCAAATACTTACTGGAAAAATAATATTGAGATTTTACCCAATGTTTCCGCCTGGACTGACTTTCAACTTCGACACATTAATTATCAATTCGAAGGATTTAATGATGCTGGCAACCGCATACCCTCTGTTGAAAAATTAACTTTTTTTAATCCTAAAGCTGGTCTGTTCTGGGAATTTAAACCAAATTATAATCTGTTTCTATCCTACGCTATTGGGAATAGAGAACCAAACAGAGACGATTATGTGGATAATTTAAAGTCATCCAGACCAAAAGCTGAAAATTTACAAGACTTAGAATTGGGATTTCGTGCTTCAAATAAGTCCTTTCAATGGGAAGTAAATGGCTTTTACATGAAGTATAAAAACCTGTTGGTACAAACAGGAAGGTTAAATGATGTTGGCGCGTACATCAGGGAAAATATGCCTGATGCTTATCGTATTGGGGTAGAATGGCAAACCGGCTGGCAAATAAACAGAGTGCTTGAAATAAAATCTAATCTGGCAGTGAGTGCAAATAAAATAGGTTCTTATACCGCTTTTATCGACGATTATGATGAAAATTGGGAATGGCAGGGTCAAGTGTCTTTACCATTTACCGGTACAGATATTGCCTTTTCACCAGGAATTATTGCAGCAGCTGAGCTTAAATGGTCCCTTTTTTCTCGTCTCCCTTTCTTTTTGGAAAATCCATTGGAGGTTATTTGGAATGCCAAATACGTAAGTCGCCAGTATTTAGATAATACAGGGAATGAAAAAAATGTAATTCCTTCCTTCTTTGTTAATGATGCCGCCATCAGATTTCAGTTAAAGAAGAATATAACTTTTTCTGGTAATGTTTTCAATGTGTTAAACCATCGATATTTTAGCAATGGCTGGGTTTACAGCAGTTTCCTGAATGGTGAATTGCAAAGCGATATTGGCGTATATCCCCAGGCAGGAAGACATTTTTTTATTGGTTTTGAAGTTGGATTTTAAGTTAAAAATTTACGGTAAAGCCAAATCTGAAGGTGAAAGGGGAGATGTAATAAAGAGTAGATTCTGGCGTCTGCAGGTTATACAAGGCAACAATCTCAAATTTGGTGTTGCCTTGTCCACTGCTATATCCACCTCCTACATAAACATTGTTTTGTTGCAACCTGTCGGTGTATAATTTTGGTCCATCAGCAGAAACAAAAGCTTGATTAGCTATTTCATATTCAGCATGAGCAAAGATAGCAGAGATAACTTTTACACGAGTGAATGCACCCACCCCCCAGTTTACAGGTGTTATTTTGTTAATAAAAGAACGTCCTGAATACCTCGAGGCAAGAAAACTTACCCTGGGTCCTACGCTCCATCTGGGTAAAATCTTGTATCCAACCATTGGACTTGCTCCAAGTTGAAGAACATTTAATCCGGATTGTCCTGAAAACCCCAAATTTAAACCCCCTCCATACCATATTTTTGTGGACACAACACTAGGTTCCTTTGTAGGTTGTTTTTGATACTTTAATCCGGAACTTGCCTGTCCGCTTATATCCGATAATTTTAAAACAAAAATTATTCCAATAAATATACATTTTATAGCTTTCATATTGTTTGGTTTACTTTTCTTTAAGTCATTGATTAAGTCTAATTCCAAAAAAGACTGTAATTTACACCTTCAATGGCAAAAAAAGAAAGGAATAAATTTTATGGTCTGTCGTTATTATCCCATGTCACAATATTAATGCAATGAGACATTATTTAGTTTTATTGTTCACCATTTCGTTTTTTTTTAATGTAAAGGCTCAAAACTGTGGTTTTCAAGGGCCTAAACCAATTTATTTTGACTCCATTTTTGCCTATGATATCAATGTATTCGATTATATAAAAGATGATTTATCGGGTAGTCAAAAAATTGATAGTATAACTTTGCGCTTTATCTCACCAGAATTGTCAAAACTATCTATTTCGCTTATTTCGCCTAAAGGTGATACTGTTTTTTTATTAGGGCCAGTCAGTGATTATATTGAAAATGATATTTTAGGGGGTATTTACAGACTAACTTTTATTCCAACCAGTACATCAACGGATACTTTTCGATGGCAAAATAATTATCCTGGCATTCAACCCACTGGGGTGTTTTATCCATTCAAGAATGACTTACAGGGTCTTACAGGAAAGGTTAATGGTGTTTGGAAATTACTCGTTAATACCAAAGGTGCTGAAAATGAAATCAGTGGTGATCTAAATAGTATTCGGGATGTTAAAATTCATTTTGCAATTATCGATGGGGATAATTGTTGTAAAGCCAATGCGGGAGAAATTAAGGATACCATTATCAGCGCTTGTGCCGGCAACACCGAACTAGTTACCTTGCCTTCACCTGTTTATGCCCGTACAACAGATATACCCGATACCACTTTATATGGTTACGGATATATGATTTATAGAAATGATACCGTTTTTGACGTATCATCCAACAGAGATCTTAGAAACCTTCCCTCGGGAAGTTATAAAGCAAAAGGATTTTCTTTTATAAAAGATTCCATTTCCATTTTCAAATCTTTCATTGGTAAAAAAACATCTTCACAGGTTCTGGCTATATTACAAAATCCATTGACAAAAAAGGATACCTGTGGGGCTCTTTCAACCGGTGAGTACGTGTTTAATCTCACGCCAGCCAACTGTGTTAAAAAGTTAACCTGGATCCTTCCTAAAGGAGATAGTATTCTTTTTGACGGAAAGTTTTTTAAACAAGAAGGCGTTTATAAGCAGGTGATTCCTAAAATAGGAGCCTGTGATAGCGTAACGGAACTTAATATTAAATTTATAGACTTCATTTGTCCAAAAGGGACATTTCAGGTGGGCGATTCTATTTTTAGAAAGGAAGGTACTTTTTTAGTTAAACTGAAGGCAATATCTGGTTGTGATAGTTTGGTAAATGTAAAACTTAAATATTACAGCAGAGATCTAAAAATTATTTTGCCTGAGGAATTAACCTGTGTTAGAAATTCGGTTTCTTTAGATGTCCGTGGAACAAAGTCGGATATTTACAAGACCACCTTTGAATGGAGGAAATTAGATGCCACTATTGGCACCCCGATAGTGGTGAGCACTAATCCATTATTAACTGTTTCTGAAGCTGGTTTTTATCAGTTGAATATAATGTATAATGAGGAAAGGTTTTGCACTGATACCTTATTACAGGTAATTGAAAATAAGGCTATTCCTCAAATAACAAAAGGTACTCTTTTACCATACACCTGCAAGGTAGATTCGGTCATTATGGGCGGTACCTTAACGTCTGAAGGAATCGAATTCAGCTATTTATGGTCAACCTCAGATGGTAAGTTGGGGGCAAAGAAAAATGAAAAATTTGCTTACGCCTTATCTCCCGGTAAATATAAATTTAAGGTCTCAAACATTATAAATGGATGTCGGGATAGCACAGATATTACTATTCAGGCTGATACCCTAAAACCGGTGGCGTTAAGTGGTGGAGATAAATTTTTGACCTGTGGAATAAATACAGTAACCATAGGAAGTGCTCTTTCAGACGGGGGTAGTGGATTTATTGCCAGATGGACGATTATTCAGTCAAATAATCTCTCCTTTTTTTCCCAACCCACCAGAAAGACACAAACCTTAAGTTCTCCAGGTATTTTTAAATATAATGTGGAGAACTCCAGAAATGGTTGTAAGGATAGTGTTATCGTTACAGTGGCAATGGATACACTACTGCCAACCATCATTTTGCCTCTTTCTGATACATTGAATTGTGTAACGGGTAATGCCACATTGAAACTTTCACTGAGTAGTCTGAACAGAATAAGGTTCAGTTGGAAAGGAGAGCAAGGTGGAGTGATAGGAGCTGAATCAACTTTGTTGCAACCGACCATTAGGAACGTCGGTTTTTATAGATTCACCTTGCTGGACACTATCAATAGTTGTAGCAGAGAAATGGGCATTTCCATCACTGAAAATTGTAAACCAAAACTTTTTGCTAACAAAAAGGATTCAATTAATTGCGTAAGGGCTATAGTAAATTATAAGGCAGGGATAACAAATCCAAATGCAGTTACCACCTATAATTGGAGTCCTTTTTCAGGGAATAATTGTTTGCTTAGCGGGCAGGGGACGACTGATATTAGCGTAAATTGCCCTGGTCTGTATCGTTTAATCGCTACAAATACGGTGTTTAATTCTTCAGATACTTTGTTGGTTGAAATTATAGAAGATAAGCTTAAACCTACCGTTGTTATAGCAAAACCTGATACCATTACGTGTAATGAAAAAATAGTAAAAGTGGATGGTTCCGGTTCTTCCTCAGGCAGCATCTTTAAATACGTTTGGTTGAATGCCAATGGAGATACAGTCACCACTTTACCTTACTTTAACACCATAAAACCTGAGTTATATTCCTTAGAAATTACCAATAAACAAAATGGTTGTTTTGCTACAGGGCAGGTGAATGTTTTTCAGGATGAAGCTTTGCCCGTTGTCAGGTTTTTTAAAACTACCTATCCATGTAATCAGGAATCTTCTTCGTACGCACCCCAGGTAATCCCTGTAAATCCACGGTTTACCTATAAATGGAGTGGAACAGGCATTATTAAAAATTCAGATAGTTTGCAAGTCTGGATAAATAAACCAGGGAAATATTTCCTTGAAATTACCGATCCTTCCCAAAATTGTATAGTCATTGATTCTGTTCAGATTGACGATCAGCCCTGTCCGCCTTGTTTAAAATTGATTGGAACACCTGATACTTTAACTTGTTCCCGCAGAGAAACAACGTTGAAAGTTGACCTGTGCAGACCTTGCCTGAATTGTGATATTCGGTGGACAGGACCTGGTATTTTACCTGGTAATGATTTTAGAAATCAACGGGTGGACAGACCAGGAACCTACACGCTAAGAGGATTGGCTGCCAATGGATTAGAGACGCTTCTTGAAGTGATGGTGATAGGAGATTTGGTACCCCCACCTATCAAAGATCCTGAAAGTTATACATTGAATTGCTTGATAGATACTGTCTCCTTATTAGCCCCTGTTTTAAGACCTGACACAAATTTTCAATATAAATGGTTGCCGCCTATCGGGGAAAATATTTTGATATTAGACGACTACGAACTTCTGGCAACTTCTGCAGGATTATATCAAGTATATATTACAAATAAACGAAATGCGTGTGTTAACTTTGCAGAAGTTTTGGTGCGCGTTGACCGAAATAAACCAAGAGCCAATGCAGGTGCCGATAAATTATTGACCTGTGCACAAACTCAGTTTAATCTGGATGGTTCTGCCTCAGCGAACGAAAGAGATAGATTCACTTACTTTTGGGAAGGTAAAAATGGAGGTCGCGTTCTTGGTGGTAAGAGCACCCTCTATCCATTTATAACCGAGTCTGGGTCTTATTATCTTACTGTCACGGATGGAGTTAATGGTTGTTCGTCGGTAGATAGTATGGTGGTTTTGAAAGATAATAATTTACCTGTTGTACCTACTTTCAATGATTCAACGTTACTTTGTAAAAAAAGAGAATTAACTTATTTAGGAAAATTACCGTCTTTCACAGGATTTTCAGGAAAGTGGTGTGAACTGGACACTTTAGGAAATAGAACCAATTGTAGCAGCGATTTAAGAAAGGTATTTTCTAAAGGGGGACTTTATCGTTTTGAAGTACAAAATACCTTAACAGGATGTGTAAACGGTATAAGTGTTCTTATAAAAGAAGATTTTAATAGTCCCGCCGTTGATTATCCTTCCAGAGATACCTTAAGATGTAATAAGCCCATTATTCAACTTAAGCCAAATCTGTTTGGGGATACCCTGAATTATACATTTAGCTGGATTGCCAATAGTGGCAGATCGATGATAGAAAGGACGAATATTTCACCTCGTTTATTCAGAGAAGATATTTATAGGGTGCAGATCACAGAAAAGAATAATGGCTGTACCAGAACAGATACTATTTTTATAAAAGCAGATTTAAATCAACCTTCGGTTAATGCGGGAAAGGATACACTGCTCACTTGTCTTCATCCTGCTATAAAACTTCAAGGCGTAGCTAAGCCCAATTCTACGTCAGGGGTAATTTCCTATAAGTGGTACTCTGAAAACAGCGTGATACAGTCAGGTGCATTGACAGCCAATGCTTTGGTAAATAAAACCGGACTTTTCTGGTTACTGGTAGAGGATTCGGGGAACTTTTGTCAGGCAGTAGATATTGTTCAGGTGGGAGATGGTTTTAATAAACCAAAAGTAAATTTGAATCTAGCAGATGGTCTTACCCTGAGTTGCAAAAAGGACGCTATTCGCCTGGATGCAACGCCTTCGGTGAGCGCTTACAATTTCCCCCTAAGATTTCTATGGAAAGAAAAGGTTGGGGGAAAAATAAGTTCTATACCCGATTTGGCTGCTATAAGTGTTACTCAAACAGGTACTTATGAAGTTAAAGTTACAGATATTGTAACAGGGTGTGAATCGTTGTTACCTATTGAGGTCATTGGCGATTTTGTTAAACCAGGATTTAAATTAATAGATACCGTCGCTCTTTCTTGTCGCATTAAAGAGGTTTGGATGGCTCCCACGGCTATTTTCCCAAGTTCTGCAATATTTAAATGGATTCCCCCTTTGAATTTAAAGCCCATAGTAAATGGAAATCAACTCTTAGCCAGGGAAGTAGGTTTGTATAAGTTGGAATTAACTAGACCAGACAATGGTTGCTCATTCACCGATTCTGTATTGGTGTATTATGATAACAGACCAATAGGATTAAAGGTAGAGGTACCCCAAACGTTGAATTGTTCGAGAACACAAACATTAGTAACCGTTAAAGTCCCTTCCAATCAGGCATATAGATATTTGTGGTCAACGCCCAACGGTGAATTATTTGGTTCCCCCAATGGTTCTTCTGCCTTGGCCAGAAAAGAAGGAAATTATAATGTAGTCGTTGAGGAGGTTTCTTCTGGTTGTACTGAGGAGGCGTCGGTTAGGGTTATTTATTATGCTCCGGTGATTGATTCAGTCAAATATGATGTAATACCTCCTGGTTGCATAGGCGGTCCTAAAGGGGAGTTGAAAATTAATAAAATATACGGAGGAACGCCACCTTTTTCAAGTTTTTTAAGTAATTCCAGTTCATTACAGCGTCTAGAGTTAACTTCTTCAGGTTCACAAATTCTCATATTAATAGATTCACTTGGGTGTAAAAAGGAGTTTCCCTTTTTAGTTCCCGAGCCAGTAATTCCCACGGTGGCTCTTGGAAATGATACGGTTATTGTAGCAGGGGACAGCTTGATTTTAGGGGCAAATATTCCAATTATTCCTGGTGCAAACTATCGCTGGAATCCCTCCTTAAATCATTTGAATACAAAATCTCCCTTTATTAAAGTAGCGCCAGTTAACACCACTGTTTACAGGCTTGAAGTTATTTCTTCCAATGGTTGTAAAGCAACCGATGTTATTAATGTAAGAGTTACTCAAGATATTGAAGTATTTGTTCCAACTGTTTTTTCACCAAATGGAGATGGAGTAAATGATTTTTTCACCATTTTTGCGTCCGAAATAATAACAGAAATTGCTTCCCTAAGAATATACAGTAGAACGGGAAATTTATTATTTGATGGTAAATCTCTTGTTCCAGGCGATGAAATGATGGGTTGGGACGGAAAACATAGAGATCAATATATGACCTCTGGGGTTTTCATTTATCAGGCTGTGGTTAAACGTCGGGATGGAAAATTATTCCCTTTGCAAGGCACTATCACTTTAGTGAAATAATAACATGTTGGTATAATGAGTATAGAAAAAGAAAAAAGTAGCATGACCTTACCCTATATGACCCATTTTTATAGGGGTAAAGTCAGAGATGTTTACACCTTTGATCATAGAATGCTATTGGTAGCTTCAGATAGAATTTCTGCCTTTGACTATATTTTACCTAAACCTATACCTTACAAGGGCCAGGTTTTAAATCAAATGGCGGCTTATTTCTTAAATAATGCCAAAGATATTGTGCCTAATTGGTTATTAGAGGTTCCAGCTCCAAATGCTGCTTATGGTCTTGCATGTGAACCAGTTAAAGTGGAAATGGTTATCAGGGGATATTTAGCTGGACATTCCTGGAGAGTGTATGCCAGTGGATTAAGAAATCTTTGTGGTGTTAATTTGCCAGACGGATTAAGTGAAGGCGATAAGCTACCTTTTCCCATTATTACGCCTACTACCAAAGCGGATGAGGGACACGACGCTGATATTTCCAGAGAGGAAATTTTAACCAGTTCATTGGTTCCCGAAAGAGTTTATGAGCAAATGGAGGTTTATACCCGTGCTCTATTTGAAAGGGGGACTATCTTAGCGGCAAAACAGGGATTAATTTTAGTAGATACTAAATATGAATTTGGCCTGTATGAAGATAAAATTTATTTGATTGATGAAATTCATACACCTGATAGTTCCCGGTATTTTTTGGCAGAAGGATATGAGGAAAGGCAAACACAAGGTTTAAGGCAAACCCAGTTGTCAAAGGAATTTGTGAGAGAATGGCTCATGGCTAATGGTTTTCAGGGTAAGGAAGGTCAAACTATCCCAGAGATGCCTGAATCTTTTGTAAATGAAGTGTCAGAAAGATATATTCAATTGTTTGAAAAGATAACGGGATTGACCTTTATCAAAGCACCCGTTGAAAATTTAGAACAGACGCTTACCGATTTTTTACTCAGTAAGTCTTAGGTTCAATCGTTGGTCTGTAGTTTCAGAACCTTTTTAATAGGTTTGACAGGAAGTTTTCCTTAAGACCTTAACGAGGTATTTAATAGATTTTTCGGGTAACATTTTTTTTTGATTCCCTGATTAAGTAATTGGTTTATTTTCCAAATGCTATCTTTTTTGTTTTTGTATAAACGTAATTAATCAGGGTAAAATAAATTATTTACCCGGATCAGTTACGTTATGTACCTTATTTGGTACAAACCTTATCTTTTCATATCCTAATTATGGTATGCTGCATTGTGTGCTAACATCCCACCACAGCTTGAACATGCTGTAGCTGTTCCAGCTCCTCCGGCACATCCTTTGGCACAGGTATAATGCCATACTCCTGCTGCGTTTTGTGCAGGTTCAGTTGGTGTCGCAGGATTAGGGGTAGGTGTAGGCGGAGGTGTAGCCTGGTTTTGAGCATCATTGGCATGAAATGCCTGGTTGTGTAAATAGGCTGTTCCACAAACAGGACAATTTCCTTGGGCTTCGCCACCGCTTCCCTGACAATTATTTGGACAAATGTAGTGCTGAACACCAGCCAAAGCGCCACTTACGGGCATCTGATTAGTATTCGTCTGAGGGGAAGTCTTTGGTAATGTTTGGGCTGCTTTTTCGCGTATGGCACTATCGTTATCACATGAAAGAATAGAAATACCCAGGAAAAGGAATAATGGAAAAATGTAATTTTTCATAATTAATAATTAAAAGTTGTAAATTAACACTGACTGAATAAAGGTAATATTTTATATTGGTAGATAGAATGTACTTCTAATGAATCTTTATGTCTAATTTTAGTGAGTATGAAGTTTTAGTCTGTTTTTTATAAGGATTTTAAGACAAAATCATTTTAAATGA
>BJGN01000044.1 GCA_014190515.1 Bacteroidota bacterium | reverse complement strand
GTCATTTCCTGGGAAAGCAGATTTAACTGTCCAAGGCTTTGACGTGGCAAAGATTCACCATTCAACACTATTTCAGGAAGGTCGGTATGTAATTCTTCCAAAATAATGTCCAGTACGGTTTCCTTTCCTGATTCAATCCATAAATCGGGAGATATCCAGGTGGAGTAACCTGTCAGAAAACAAGACAAGTAATGTCTGCCCACCTGAATATTCCCCATTCTGAAGCGTCCTGCTGAATCTGTGGTAACACCTTTGGTACCATTATCAAGTACCAGATAAGTTCCAGCCAGAGGTTTTCCGTTCCATTTATCTTTTACCGTCCCCCGAATCATCTGATTCGTCTGGGCAGTGATTTGTTGTAATGAAAAAAAAGCCAAAAGCACCAAAACGATGCTTTTGGAAATTGAATAAATCATATTAGTTTTTTAATTAACTCTTATTGGATACCCAATAATTTTTTATTCAGCGCCTCATCGCTTGCTCCACCAGCAAAATCATCAAAGGCTCTTTCAGTAACCTGAATAATATGGTCTTCAATAAACATAGCGCCTTCAGTGGCTCCTTGCTCTGATGATTTTATACAGCATTCCCACTCAAGAACAGCCCAACCATCATAGCCATATTGGCTCAAGCGACTAAAAATACCACTAAAATCGACCTGTCCATCTCCCAGGGAACGGAATCTGCCGGCACGATTAACCCAAGATTGGTAACCACCATAAACGCCTTGTTTCCCTGTCGGATTGAATTCTGCGTCTTTTACGTGAAAAGCATAGATGCGGTCGTGATATAAGTCAATAAATTGTAGATAGTCGAGACACTGAAGAATAAAATGACTTGGATCGTAGTTAATTCCCGCTCTAATGTGTCCTCCAACCTGTTCAAGGAACATTTCAAAGGAAGAACCGTCATATAAATCTTCCCCTGGATGCAGTTCATAGCCGACATTTACGCCACACTCATCGAAAACATCTAAGATGGGTTTCCAGCGACGTCCAAGCTCTTTGAATGCGGTTTCAACTAATCCATCGGGACGTTGCGGCCAGGGATATAGGAAAGGCCATGCTAAGGCACCACTAAAGGTAACATGGGAGGTTAAGCCTAAATGTTGGCTTGCTTTTGCCGCATGTTTTAACTGTTCTACCGCCCACTGTTGGCGTGCTACAGGATTTCCCTGAACGGCAGCAGGGGCAAAATTATCATATTGAGTATCATAGGTAGGGTGAGAAGCTACCAGTTGACCTTGTAAATGAGTTGAAAGTTCTGTGATTTGCAGACCATGATCGGCTATTTTTCCTTTTAGGTCATCACAATAGGTTTTACTGGATGCTGCTTTTTCCAAATCTATCAACCGACCATCCCAGGTAGGTATCTGAATGCCTAAGTAACCCTTATCAGCAGCCCATTCACAAATACCATCTAATGTATTAAATGGAGCTTCATTGCCCATGAACTGAGCTAAGAATACGGCAGGTCCTTTTATAGTTCGCATAAAAAATAGTGTTTTTAATGGTGAAATTATTTCCGAAATTACATCATTTTAATAAAAGATTTGACCTATAAGTTGGTTTTTATCTTAAAAAGAAGCATTTTCCACAAAAATATACGGCTTATGTTACGAATGGCTTTATTATCAATATCTCTGTTGCTTTTATGTTTTGATTTGTCAGGTCAGCGTCCGGCACCTTTGCCAAAAAGTATGGAAATTAGGGAGGTTGTGTCAGGTGATAATAATTCTTTCTTTACTTTCTCGAGTAATCATCCGGAAAAACCAGATAAGGCAGAAATTTCACTATTTAATTTTAAGCAGGAATTGCTGGCAACCAAAGAAATTACCTTTGAAAGAAGCCCGTTATTGGCTCAATTTGAGGCTATTTTCAGTTGGGACAATAAAATTAATGTGCTGTCCTCTCTGTATTATCCGGGACCGAAAAGAAATCATTTGCTTTTGTATCAATATGATGTCGATGATTTGTCTGAGGTGGGTTCCGATATTATTTCAGAGGCTTATACGCCAGAATTATACAGGGTACCTTTTGGCTATAGCATGTCACCCGATAAAAAATACCTTGCCCTGTATGCATGGACATATACTCTTCCAAAAGATCCTGCAAGATTAAAAATTAATGTTTATACCGCGGGGATGACACCTGTATGGTCAGGGGAATATCAACTGCCCATTATGAATGAAGGACTTTTTTTATATGATTGTAAGATTAATAATAACGGGGAATTGTATATGCTTGCAGAAAATTATCTTGGAAAACCAGGCCCTCAGATTGATGAAAGAAAAATTCAGTATTTGGCATTGGCTTTTAAACAAGATTTAAAAGAGCCTCTTGCTTATTACCTCAATAACCCATTAGATAAATTGACTGGTGTTAAATGGGATTTGGCAGATAACGGAGCGTTGCTCGCCGCTGCTTTTTTTACTGAAAAAGGGAAGATTTTACCAACTGGATATATTACCTATCAGGTCAAAAATCCGGGTGCGGAACCTAAAATTGATCGCTTTTATCTAAGTGAAGCTTCTTATCAGGCAGCTTACCCATTTTCTTCTCCTGAACCTAAAAATAATGCCAATAGACGTAGATTTGATCAATTTCTTTTTCAACAGATTGAGAAAGATTCGACAGGAAATTTATTGCTGGTTGCTGAACAAAATATTTTTGATCCTATCAACGGACTTTTAGAATATAATGACATACTTGTTATTCGTCACGATAATCTTGACAAACCTGTTTGGATGAAAAGAATTCCTAAAAGGCAGCAGGGCTATAGTTATATACCAAAGTTGACTTATGGATATCAATCCTTTTTTTATAAAGATAATCTTTTCTTTCTGTTTAATGATGCATTAAAAAACCAAAAAGGTGCGGGTAACCAACCTGAAAGAGAATTATATGAAGGAGGAAATGAGGCGGTACCTATCTATGTATTAGATGCTAACGGCAAATTAAATAGGTTTGACGCCACACCTTTACTTAAAAATGCAGGTATTGGTGCCATCGTTCCAGAGAAAATATGGCAGGTGAGAAAAAATTATCTTCTCGTAGGATGTGTTCCCCTTCAAGTTGAAACACCCGGCATTCGCTTAGTAGGCATAGATTTAGGGGCGGTTATAAGATCAATGCAGTAATCACATTTTTAATACCCATCCCTCAGGATCAACAATGGGTGCTTCTTTTCCATCGAAAGGGATACTTATTCCTTTCGATGGAATTTCAAATCGCTTCCATTCTTTTCCTGTCTTTATAGTTATTGGCATAGGGAAAGGGCGTTGATCTGGTGTTTTCCATTTTAAAAACAGCACATTATTTTCTACGGTTTTTTCTAAAACGGGTAGGGCAGCCTGCCTGACATAGATATCAAAAAACCAGGTTAGATTTAATCCCGATGCTTCTTCACATATTTTTATAAAGTCTGAGGTTTGAACAAATCGGCAGGCTGAACCATCGGATGTTGCTTCCATTTCAGCATTAGGGTAGGCCATTTTACGAAGTACTTTAAAAAATGTTTTATCTCCCAATAAGTATCTTAGCGTATGTAATGTCCAGGCACCTTTATTATAAATAGGGGCTCTATAAATTTCTTTGGCAGTCTTAACCTCATTTGGTGCAATAGGTAAAACGTTGGTAAATCGACGCATACCATGAATATATTCCAGATAAGCTTCTTTACCTAATCGATCTTCCTGATAGAGCGCTTGCATGTAGGAACAAAAGCCCTCATGAATCCACATATCTTTCCAATCGGCATTGGTCACTAAATTTCCCCACCATTCGTGACCCAATTCATGATGATGTAATGCGTCAAAGCCCCAATCTTTACCTCCAGTCATGGAACCATTATTAAATTTAGCACCATAAGCAATGATGGTTTGGTGTTCCATCCCTAAATGAGGCGTTTGAGCAACTCCATATTTATCTATGCGAAAGGGATAAGGGCCCAGATATTTTTCGTAAAATTGAAGATGAGCAATTATTTCGGGAAATAGTTTCTTTGCTTTTTCAACATCTTCAGGTAAAGCATAAAATACCACCGGAAACTCGTCGCCGGCGACACTTCGCATTTTTCCATCCACCACTAAATATGGTGCAATATTTAACGCCACATTATACACATTAATGGGTGTGGAAACAAACCAATGGTAGGTTGACGTTGAATCAGAATGCTTTTCAATGGAGGTTAATTTACCATTTGAAGCAACAACTAATGGATTTGGAACTCGTATATTGATAGCCATAGAATCAGGTTCATCCGAAACATGGTCTTTAACTGGCCACCAAAGATCAGCACCGTTGGTTTGACAAGAGGTAGCTATCCAATGGGCTCCTGAAGGTGTTTTGGCAAATGTGAAGCCGCCTTCCCAGGGAGGATTTGGTGCTATTCGCGGTTTCCCGCTATACCATACCTCTAATTTTATGTTTTCACCTGGTTGAAAAGTATGTGTTAAAGAAATGACAATTTTTCCATTGATATGGCTGAAATATACATTTTGAAATGACTTGGAGGAGGTTATTTGCCTAACCATTTCCACTTTCAACATACTATCTAAATCCAAAACAAATTCACTTAATGGTTGAACTATTTTAGCATCAACCAATAATTTTCCCGAAATGTGTTTTTCATCTGGATTAATCTGCAGACTTAAATCGTAAAATTTTACATCGACACTAGCCTGAGCACCAGATAATTTTCCTCCGGAATCTAAAATGTCAGTTTGTCCAATAACACAAGTTATTGATAATAGGAAAGTAAGCAAAAATGAAAAGCAAAATGTTTGTGTATTTACCATTTTAATCAAATTATATGCTAAATGTAAGGAAAAAATCATACATTTGTGAAAATCTACTAATCCTATGGGATTTTATAAGTATTATCGACACAGCATGGAGAACTGGAATAAAACCTTTCCATCATTAAGTCATGAGGAGAGACTTGTTTCTTTGTATGAAATATTTTCACTTCATGAAATTTTAGTTACATCGTCATTTGGTGCTTCTTCTGCCCTTTTACTCCATTTAATTGCTAAAATATGTCCAACCCAGCCCATTCATTTTCTGGATACTACTTATCATTTTGATGAAACGTTAGCCTTTAGAGATCAATTAATTGAAAGATATAAATTAAATGTAGTCAATATATTGCCTGACAGTAATAGTAATGCATTAACCAAAGAAGAGCAATGGTGGTTTACCAAACCTGATGCATGTTGTGCGGTAAATAAGGTCAAACCTTTAGCTTCCTTGAAAAGTAAATACAAAGTATGGATATCTGGAATTATGGGATTTCAAACGCCCCAAAGGTCAAATATGAATATTTTCGAAGAGCAGAACGGCCTTTTCAAGTTTAATCCTTTTATTGATCTTACAGAAGGTGAATATTTATATTGGTCAGCTTTATATAAACTTCCTGAACATCCCTTAACGGCACTGGGTTTTGAATCTATAGGTTGTATGCCTTGTACCTCCAGGGGACAGGGAAGGAATGGCCGGTGGGCAGGAAGAGGTAAGGTAGAATGCGGGATTCATCTATAATATGGAAATTTTTAATTAAAATCTTATTTTGATTTCCATTAAAAATTTATATCTTTGACAAAATTCTATTTCTCGATTTAAGTTTAGAAATATTTTTATTTAGGGCTACTTTCCTCTCGATGTGTTTTATTCTTCATTTCAGTGTATATCAAACATACACCTAGTTATTATTTTAGCCTTGTAAAAATATTCCAATTCAACATTTTATTAAATTTTTTAAAATATTAGGAATGAATTCATCAAAGTATTTATTTACTCTATTGTTTCTATTTTTATCAATGTATGGATTTTCGAATGATTCTTTAAGAATTACTGACATAGAAAATAATGACTATGAGGTAGTTGTTATTGGAAAGCAGGTTTGGATGAAGGAAAATCTGAGGACCAGTACTTACAGAAATGGGGATACTATTTTACATGCCCCCAAAAACACCGATTGGAGTGGTTTGCAAAATGGTGCCTGGTGTATGGTAGAAAATAGTAATTCACAATGTGAGATATATGGTAAGCTATATAATTATTATGCCGTTTTAGACCCAAGAGGCTTATGTCCTTTAGGTTGGAAAATACCATCAATAGAAGATTTTAATGTTTTAGCTCAATTTTTAGGTGGCGAAGCTGTGGCTGGTGGAAAGTTAAAAGACGTTGGAACTACTTGCTGGCAAACACCTAATTTGGGTGCTACCAATGAAAGTGGTTTCTCTGGTTTACCCGGAGGGCAACGTTCTACTACAGGAAAATTTGGTAATATTGGAAACATAGGTACCTGGTGGACAAGTAGTAAAAATCAAAATAATACCGCTTGGAGTATTTCTCTCTTCGCATATACAGGTGGAAATGCGGTGTATAAATATTACAATGAATTTAATAATGGATTGTCAGTCCGATGTATCAAAGATTAAATCATTTTCCAATGACCAATTTGTCTGTCATCACTGGCAGAAATGAGAGATTGTTGAGAGTCAAACCAAAGGAGCCTGTTGACTGAATTTTGGTGTCCCTCATTTTTTGTTCCATTGATAGAAAGGAGGAGTTTAAAATTAAGGGCATCCCATACCCGAATCGATTTATCACGTGAGGCTGTAAATAACAAATTTCCGTCGGCATTTAATGTCAGATGATTAATAGTAAATCGGTGAGCAGGCACAACATGAATCAGTTCTCCATTTTTTCTGTGCCAAACTTTTAAGAGTGCATCTCTCCCTCCACTTATTATTCGTTCATTATCGGGGTGGAATACCAAGGAAAAAACAGAAGGCAGATGGCAGTCTGACCAACCTGATGTTACCATAAAAGAAGTTCTGTCTAAAAAATAAATAGCACCGTCTGAGCAACCCAAAGCAAATTCATCTTTCTCCCTATTATATGCAACAGAGCGAATGGCTTTAAAGCTAATTCGAATACTCTCTAAAGGAGTTTGGTGGTCGATGGACCATTTAGTAAAAACCCCATCTCCTCCAGCGGTAAAAAGATGGTCTCCAAGGTAAAATATTGAAAAAACGCCTTTTTTATGATGGGCAAAGGCTTTAGGGATTATTTTAGGGTTATCCAGGTCAAGCCAATAAATAACACCATTCAGATCGCCTGCAACACAGATATTAACCTTTGGAATGTAACAGATGGAAAGAATTTGACCGGGTATTGTGGCCAGATTAATCCCTAATGCCGGGTTGTCTAATGACCATTTTACCAGCCAGCCGTCACTTCCTCCTGAAAGGAATGATATTGTATTTTCCATTTGGTGCAAGGTATAAATAGCTCCCTGATGACCATTAAAAAAAGGATAACTTTTAAAATGCATTTAAAAAAATTATATTTAAAGTTTAATATTAGGAATTTAATAGGAATATTGGCCTAATAGTTCTAAAAATAGGTGATTATGCCATTGATTTTTAAAGAAAACCTCCTCGAAAATGACCTTTGGGGAATATGGGAGATAAAAGAAGAGGAAGATTGGTTTTTTAAGCAATGGCAATTATCGCCTGAGGAGAATCTGCATTTTAATAAATTAAAAGGTCGAAAGAGATTGGAATATTTGAGTGCCAGGCATTTGGTGCACCTGCTCACTGGCCTCGATAACAGAATGCCAATACATACCGATCTTGTAGGAAAACCTATTTTCCTTTGGGACCCGACCTTACATTTATCCATTAGTCATTCGCATCAATATGCCGCAGCCATTCTTTCAAAAACCAGTAAAGTAGGTATAGATATTCAATTAATCGTGAAACAAATGCGAAAAGTGGCGAAAAGAGTATTTAGTTCAACGGAGTTATCCTTTGCATCGACGGAAAACGAACTGGAAATGCTTCATATTTTATGGGGAATTAAAGAGGCTGTTTATAAAGCTTTCGGATTAGGTGGTATTGATTTTAAAAATCAGATAGGTGTTGATCCATTTAGTTATCAGTATCCAAAGGGTAGTTTTGAGGCTGGTTTAACAAAGGAAAACCAAACAATTACTTATAGTGGAACATACCAATTTTTACCAGAGGGTTACGTTTCCGTTTATCTAAATGAGGAAAGGTAAGTATGATAATAATCATTTAATAAGCTGATTCAACTCACTTAATACCGCATCACCATCCAATATCTTTGGGGTATCAAACAGTAAAAATTACTTATGAACCTCAAAAATTTCACAACAATTTACCTATTCCTTCTGGTGGTTGTAAACTTATTCACAATCTTTTAGTAGCGTTTATCGATGTTAAATAATAGAAATTCGTTATTATCAAATATTGATCTGTATATATCAGCTTATTCGCCCCCAACCTCTTAGTGCCTCTTTTGTTTGATTAAGAGTATATTTCAGGCCTATATGTTCTATTTGCGAGAGGGTAGGGTCTATTTTTAATATGGCCAGAGCTTCTTCGCGTGCCACTTCCAATATGGCTCCATCTTTAGAAAGGTCTGCTAATTTTAATTGAATGGTACCACTCTGCTGTTTGCCGTCCAAATTTCCCGGACCTCTTAATCTTAAATCTGCTTCAGCAATATCAAATCCGTTGTTTGTTCTAACAAGGGTATTGATTCTTTCCCTGCTGTCCGTTGATAATTTATATGAGGACATTAGAATACAAAATGATTGATCTGCTCCTCTGCCAACACGACCTCGTAACTGATGAAGTTGGGAAAGTCCAAAACGTTCGGTATTTTCAATAATCATGACAGAGGCATTAGGAACGTTTACCCCCACTTCAATCACTGTTGTAGCCACCATGATTTGATTATTTCCCTTTACAAATTGCTGCATTTCCCATTCTTTATCAGCGGGCTTCATTTTTCCGTGAACCATGCTAATACCATAATGTGGATTAGGAAATTCTCTGGAAAGAGACTCGAATCCTTCCATTAAATTATTTAAATCCATTTTTTCAGATTCCTCAATAAGAGGATAAACCACATAAATTTGTCTTCCCGCTTTGATTTGTTCTTTCATGAAACCTATCAACCAAAGTCTGTGGTTTTCATTTTTATGTACGGTTTGTATAGGTTTTCTGCCTGGTGGTAAAGTATCAATAACAGATATATCGAGGTCGCCATAAACAGTCATAGCCAGCGTTCTTGGAATAGGAGTGGCTGTCATAACCAAAACATGTGGAGGGTATGGTTTACTTTTATGCCATAATTTACTCCGCTGTTCTACGCCAAATCGGTGCTGTTCGTCCGTAATGGCCAGGCCTAAGTTTTTAAAGCGAACAGGATCTTCCAACAAGGCATGTGTTCCAATAACTATGGCAATTTCTCCATTTTCAAGGCCTGCTAATATTTCATTTCGCTTTTTCCCTTTTACACTTCCTGTTAAAAAGGCCACTTGAATACCTAGTTGTTCGCCGTAAATGGATAAACCTGCGTAGTGTTGTTGAGCTAATATTTCGGTAGGAGCCATCAATAAGGCTTGAAAACCATTATCTAAAGCCATAAGCATGGTCATAAATCCAACGACAGTTTTTCCAGAACCTACGTCACCCTGAAGTAATCTATTCATTTGTTTGCCCGTTGCTACATCCCGTCTTATTTCTTTTAGTACTCTTTTTTGGGCATCTGTTAATTCGAAAGCTAACATCTGGTGATAAAAAGTATTAAAGTAATCACCAATTTTAGTAAAATTATAGCCAATAACTGTTTCTCGACGGTTGAATTTTAGTTGAAGCAGGCTTAATTGTAAAAAAAATAATTCCTCAAACTTTAGTCTCGCTCTGGCCGCGTCCAACTCACTTTGATTCTTTGGAAAATGTATCCATTCAAAAGCGTGAAGGGATGATATTAAATTATGATTTTTTATGATGTGATAGGGAAGGATTTCGGGTAACGAATCTGTGTATAATCGTTCAATAATTCCTTTTATAACTTTCCGTAAAAACCGGTTATCAATGCCAATTTTCGAGCTTTTTTCTGTACCAGAGTACATAGGGTAAAACGAAGAGGGTAGCGCTTGATTTTCAGTTAACAAAGGTTCTATTTCGGGGTGAGAAATAGAAAATTGATCTCTAAAAGATTGAAGTTTTCCGTATATGATGTATTCCTGACCTATTACAAATTGTTTATAGAGATATGAAATTCCGGTAAACCAAATGAGATCTAAGGATCCGGTTTCATCTCTTAAAACACCTACCAATCTTTTTTTAGACCCTTCACCGAGCTGTTCAAGTCTTCGGAGAATACCTTTAACCTGGACAAATGTACCTTCTTCCCTGCAATCTTTTATGGATATAATCTGGGTTCTATCAATGTGTCTGTATGGGTAAAGCTGTAATAAATCCTGAATTCGGTGTATTTCCCATTCCTTACTCAACCAGGAGGCACGTTGCGGTCCTACTCCTTTAAGATAGGCAATGGGGCTGGAAAGGAATTCAGTCATAATAGATATATAGAGTACAAAAATAGGTTAAAACAAAGATACATCACATCGAAATTCAGAAATTACTTATTTTTGCCAAATGGAAACGATAAAACAACAGCAAACGGGAGAACTGGTTAAGAGAAATTTTAGCCAAATACTTCAGCAAGAGGGAAGCTACATATATGGAAGCACCATATTAGTTACGGTTACTCAAGTAAAAATGACGCCTGATCTTGGCTTAGCAAAGATTTATTTAAGTATTTTTAACACAGAGCATAAGCAAGAACCTTTATTATTGCTTGAGGAGGAAAAAATCAGACTGAGACAAGCACTGGGTTCAAGGATTAAAAAATGGGTAAGGAGAATTCCCGAAATCGATTTTTATTTAGATGACACATTGGATGAAATGTACCGACTCAGCGAGTTATTTTATAAAATGGAAGCGGATAACCAGATGGGTAAACCAGAGGAAGAGAATTAATTCTTCCAGTTGCTGGAAAATAATTGGGTCTTTATAATGTTTTAACAAATTATATAAAAAATAACCGCTCGGTTTGTTTAGTTTTGTCCTGCGTTCTTAAATAATGACAATATGGGACAGGTTCTCCCGGGAAGTTTACTTACCGAGTATGATATTTATCTTTTCAAATCTGGAAAGCATCACAAGACTTTCGACAAATTTGGAAGCAAAATACTCAGCATTGACGGTGTGGCGGGTGTCCAATTTACCGTTTGGGCTCCCAATGCTCAACAGGTTTCTGTTATTGGGAATTTTAATTATTGGAATACTCAAAGTCATTTATTATTTCCGAGATTAGATAGTTCGGGCATCTGGGAAGGGTTTATTCCTGGTATTCAAAAGGGAGAATTATATAAATATGCCATTGTTTCTGCAGAGGGGCGTCGTCTTGAAAAGGGTGATCCCTATGCCTATTTCTGGGAGATTCCTCCAAATACGGCGTCGGTAGTTTGGGATTTAGAATATACCTGGAAGGATAACCAGTGGATGGAACGGAGAAAGGAAATTGCACGTAATCCTCAACCCTGGTCAATTTATGAATTACATATTGGATCATGGAGAAAGTCAGCAGATCACTTATTCTCACTGAGTTATAGAGAATTGGCCGTCGAACTTGTAGATTACGTTGTTGAAATGGGTTTCACTCATGTGGAATTGCTTCCCGTTATGGAACATCCATATTTCCCGTCGTGGGGCTATCAGGTTACCGGATATTTTGCACCAAGTAGCCGCTTTGGGACGCCACAAGATTTTATGTTTTTAGTTGACGCTCTCCATCAAGCAGGTATTGGCGTTATTTTGGATTGGTATGTTTTTAGTTGACGCTCTCCATCAAGCAGGTATTGGCGTTATTTTGGATTGGGTTCCATCCCATTTTCCTACAGATGCACATGGATTAGCCCAGTTTGATGGGTCTCATTTATATGAACACGCAGATCCCCGACAAGGTTTTCACCCCGACTGGCGGAGTGCCATTTTCAATTATGGTCGCAACGAAGTTCGTAATTTCCTTATTTCCAATGCGTTGTATTGGATGACCTACTATCACATCGATGCTTTGAGAGTCGATGCGGTGGCTTCTATGTTGTATTTAGATTATTCCAGAGAAGAAGGACAATGGTTGCCAAATTGTTACGGAGGAAAAGAAAATATCGAAGCCATTGCATTCCTCAGAGAGTTCAATGAAACGATTTATAGGGAATTTCCTGACGCACATACGATTGCAGAAGAGTCAACAGCCTGGCCGGGTGTTTCAAAACCTACCTTTTCAGGCGGTTTGGGTTTTGGACAAAAATGGATGATGGGTTGGATGCACGATTCTCTCAATTATTTTAAAAAAGATCCTATTTATAGAAAACATCATCATAGCGAACTTACTTTCTCTATGGTGTATGGTTTTACAGAAAATTTTCAACTTCCCCTGTCCCATGATGAAGTGGTTCATGGAAAAGGGTCACTCATAAATAAAATGCCTGGAGATGAATGGCAACGTTTCGCTAACTTAAGATTACTTTTTGGTTATATGTTCACTCATCCAGGAACAAAATTATTGTTTATGGGGGGGGAATTTGGTCAAACGTCTGAATGGAATATTGAGCGTGGTCTAGATTGGTGGTTATTACAGTACCATTTCCATAAAGGGATTCAGGAATGGGTTAAAGCACTAAATCGTGTGTATAAATGTGAAAAAGCGTTATACGAAAAACAGTTTGAACCCGAAGGTTTTGAATGGATTGACCATAACAATGCCGGACAAAGTATCTTATCCTATATTAGAAAGGGTATGGCCCAAGATGACTGCTTAGTCGTAATTCACAATTTGACCCCCGTTTCAAGGTCAAATTTTAAATTGGGTGTGCCTTTAAGAGGCACGTGGATTGAATGCCTGAATGGCGATAGTCATTTGTTCTCTGGTTCAGGACATCATGAAAATCAACCAAAACATACAATAGATGGCGTTTGGAATAATCAAACCCAGTTCATTGAAATAAATCTTCCGCCTTTAGCTACCGTAATTTTCAAACAGAAAGGATAATTATTGCCCTTAATTATTTTCTGTCGTTCAACTTTGTTTTAAGTTGTTCGGCATATTATTGTGTACTTTTTAGCTATTAATCTCATTTAAAATAAACAATTTTCAGTAATTAGGTATTAAAGAAGGTTGAAATTAAATCATACTTCAAATTAACAAACACTTATGAATCTTAGATTTTTGTTTACCTTCCTTACTATTACTTCTTTTGCAAAGTTATATGCTCAGCCTCCGGGTGTTGTTCCTTCAGGTAGTTTTTCTCAAAATGCGGGTGTTACAGGTAAAATTATGGGTGTTGTCCTTGATTCAACAGCCCGTTCAGTAGTCGAATTTGCCACAGTCGTTTTAATAGATGCTAAAACAGGGGCACAAAAAGATGGGACTACAACAGATGAAAAAGGAACCTTTAAGTTTTTAAATCTTAAAGCTGGTAAATATCGTTTATCTCTGTCTTTCATAGGGTATAAAACAAAATCAACATCAGATATAGAACTTACTCCTCAAAAACCTGACGCAGATTTGGGAAGTTTATTTCTCGCCTCTGAAAGTATAGATCTTTCAGCCGTAGAGGTAACCGGTGAAGCAGGTGCTATCGAAAATAAAATTGATAAGCTGGTTTATAATGCTGAAAAAGATTTAACTACTGCGGGTGGAAACGCTGCTGATGTGCTACAACGTGTACCTTTACTTGCCGTCGACGCAGAAGGAAATTTATCCTTGAGGGGGTCCAGTAATATTCAAATATTGATTAACGGAAAGCCTTCAGGTATCTTTTCAGGTAATCCTGGTGATGCCTTAAAATCAATTCCAGCAGATCAAATTAAAAATGTAGAGGTGATTACTTCTCCATCAGCCAGATACGATGGAGAAGGAACGGCCGGTATTGTCAATATCATTACAAAACGGAAGTCAGTGGATGGCTTTACAGGCTCCGTAAATTCTTCAGTTGGTACAAGATCAAATAATGGTTCATTAAGTATGAATTATGCTAAAGGCAGATTTGGTTTAAATCTCAATGGCGGTGGTTGGTTTAATTGGCCGAGACCCTCATTCTCTACGTTTTACAGGGAGGATAGAAGCGGTGTATTACCAAAAATTCTATCACAAACATCAACAGGTTCCAGTTCTTTTTATGGTCCCAGAGTAACCTTATCTGCTTTTTATGATTTAAACGCATATAATAGCATTAATACATCCGTTTCATTGAGAGGTTTTGGGCGCTCTGGTGAGAATATTACGGATGCAACTTATACAGATCCTAATTTTGGAATAAACCAGATTTATACCAGAAATAGCTCCAATGCATCTATCAGGGGAGGTTTTGATTGGTCAACTGATTACAGAAAAACATTTAAAACGGCAGGACATGAATTAGTTTTTGCCTTTCAGTTTTCTGGTGATGTGTCAGATCAGACAAACGAAATTGTTCAAAGCGGAAATGATCCTGGTCTAAATTTGAATACAAAAAATGATAATGCTGGCATTAATCTGGAGAATACTTTCCAAATAGATTACGTTTTGCCAATTAATAAAAAAATAACCTTAGAAACAGGTACTAAACTGATTTTAAGAGATATTGACAGTGATTTTGCATATAAAAATTATAGTAACGATTTGAAAAATTTCGTAACGGATATTACCAGATCGGATATTTTCTTTTACGTACAAAACGTAATGGCGGGCTATGCCTCAGTCAATTTAAAGTTGGGGGAAAAATGGGGATTGATTGCAGGTTCAAGGTATGAGTCCACTTTTTTGAATGGAGATTACGATAAAAGTGAGGTGTCTTTTACAAATACCTATGACAACTTTTTACCCAGTGTAACCTTAAACAGAAAGCTTAGTAATTTTTCAAATATTAAGTTTTCTTACGCAAAAAGAATTCAGCGCCCAAGTTTAAGATATATAAATCCTTATATAGAGATTGAAGACCCCAGAGATGTAACCGTTGGAAATCCAGAGGTTGAACCTGAAAATACAGATCAGTATGAGATAAATTACAGCACTTTTGTTAAAGGAATAGTAATTAATTCCGGTGTTTTTTATAGGCAGACAAATGACGTTATTGAATCTTTCTTAACGATATCAAAAGAAGGCGTAAGTATAAATTCCTTTAGAAATATAGGAATAAACAGAAATTATGGGGTGAATTTGTTCAGTTCAGCAAACATAAAAGATAAATTGTCCCTTCGAGGTGGGGTTAATGTATCTCTATATAATGTTTCAGGAAATATAGACGGCAGAGTGCTTACTAATGAAGCTATCGTATGGAATGGTAATTTAAGTTCCACAGTTACTTTACCTGCAAATTTCAAATTTGAAATAAATGGCTTTTATAGCTCTCCACGTGCCAGCTTACAGGGAACAAGAGCATCTTACCAACGGATGAGTATCGCCATTCAAAAAGATATCTGGAAGAAAAAAGGTTCAATTGGTATCATAGCCGTTCAACCG
Organism: Bacteroidota bacterium; assembly: GCA_014190515.1. Lineage (GTDB taxonomy): Bacteria > Bacteroidota > Bacteroidia > Chitinophagales > Saprospiraceae > BJGN01. The sequence goes on along the minus strand of BJGN01000044.1, from coordinate 7,332 downwards.
TTTAGCCGTGATTTGCGTTTCATTAACGAATTGGAGGGCACGAATTTCTACCAACGTAGTGAGAATGCCTTTGCTCAGAGATCTTATGGTATTAATTTTAGTCTTCGTTTTGGTAAGTTAGATTTTAAAGCGCCAAAAGAAAGAACTAAAAGAGTTAATAACCGGGATCTAAAAGAAGATGGAGGCGATAATAGCTTTTAATGAAAAATAGTTTTATTTTTTGTATGTTTTTTGGATTGCTTTCTGCCACTGGTTTGGTAGGAAGCAATCCTGTTTTTAAGCCAGATCTTTTTGATCTCCTGGGGGGAAAAAATTATGTATCTGTTACCATTTCTTTGAATCTTGATTCTTTAATCAACAATAGATACAATGAGGATAAAATTGGCGGCACCTTCGTTTTTAAATCTGTCACAGGAAAAAACCTAAGTTTTTCAGTAAATATTTATTTACGCGGTAAATATAGACGACGTATGTGCGGCTTTCCTCCGCTTAAGTTGAATTTCAATAAATCAGAATTAAGTGATAATGGTTTATCAAAAGCAGATGAATATAAATTAGTAACTCACTGTTTAGAAGGTGAAGAAGGGGATGTAAATATTGTTAAGGAGTTCCTTGCTTATCAGTTATATCAACAGGTTTCTCCATTGAGTTATAGGTCCAAACTGTTGAAAATAACCTATCAAGACACCAAAAGTGATAATAAAATAGTAGGAATGGCTATTTTATTAGAAGATAAATCATCTTTCGAGAAAAGGCATGATTTAAGTGAAATGAAAGATACTTTTAATCTTCCCCGTTCAAATTTTGACGATAGTAATTTTAGGACACATGGGCTTTTCCAATACCTGATTGGCAATGTAGATTGGTCAACGGCCATTTCTAAAAATATGGACATATACAAGTCAAAGAAAAACGGAAAAATGTTTATTGTTCCTTATGATTTTGATTTTTCAGGCTTCGTCAATGTTTCTTATGCTGTGCCAAATAAAGATTACAAACAGAAAAAAGTCAGGGATAGATTGCTTCTTGAAGCAGACGAGAGTGATTCATTATATCAAACAGAGATTCAAAAATTCATAGCTTTAAAATCTGCCTTCATAGATTTAATAAAAAAACAAAAAGGGCTTGAAATGGATGTAAAGGTGGATTTAGAAAATTACATACATTCATTTTACGATCAAATTGGATTAGGCTTAACACGTAGTTTTAATTAATTAAACGTCTTTTTTAGTCCTAAATGACTAATTCTTGCCTCATTAATCTTATATTCGCGCTAAACTGAAAATTATGTTGTCGATCAATATTTATTTACGATTTGCCTTAATCGCGCTTTTCATTCCAGTAGCCATACTTCTCAATGTTTATCTGGGATTTTGGTATGCTTTTCCATTTTATTTGGCACTTCCTATTTTAATCGCTGGATATGTATTTCTGGGTACCGTCCAATCTGCCTCTAATTTAATGCAAATGGGCGATTATGATGCTACGGAAAAAAGACTAAATCTGGTATTAAAGCCGGATTGGCTATATACAACGAATAGGGCTTATTTTTATCTTTTAAAAGGCTCTGTTTTAATTGCCAAGAAAAACATTGATGAGGGAGAGCTTTATTTGAAGAAAGCACAAGCCATAGAGTTACCCTCTGATAATGAGAAGGCTATGATCGAATTACAACTGGCTAATATTTCAGCGTCCAAAGGGAAGTGGAAAGTAGCAGAAATCCACATGAGAACAATAAAGCAGCTGAGAGTTACAGAAAGTACATTAAAGGAACAAATTAAACAGTTTGAAAAGTCCTTGGCTAACCAGGGACAAATGAAAGCTGCTTCCAGAATGGGAGCTATCGGTCAAACCATGAGAGTTGCCGGGGCAGGCAAAGGTAAAAGGCGTCGTCCTCCAATGAGATAAGTGAGGTATTCTTCCTTTCGTTTATAAATAGGTCAAATAATTGAATCCTTTATTGAGTTAAATATCAATAAAGGATTTATTATTTTACTACCCAACCTCCTTCCATTGTCTGGTCAGCACCAACGAAAACTAACTCACCCGTTCCTCTTTCAGCGAGTAATAACATACCCTGAGATTCAATGCCTCTTAGTTTTCTTGGTTCTAAATTGGCAACCACTACCACCTTTTTACCAGTTAAACTTTCAGGGGAAAAGTGTAGGGCAATACCACTAACGATAGTTCTTATTTCAAAACCTAAATCTACCTTTAACACAAGTAATTTATCTGCTTTTGGTACTGCGGCAGCCTCAAGGATGATACCTGATCTTAAGTCTAGTTTGGCAAAATCGTCAAAAGTTATATTTGGTTTTAAAGGAGGGTAAGAGGTATCTTTTTCTTCTTCCATGATAGCATGTAATTTTGCTTTTTGCTTTTCTATGATAGACCATCTTGAGGTATCTTTTCTGTCTATTATTTTTGGAAATAATACTTCGGGCGCACCCAGCATGCTTCCGGAGCTTATAAATGGTTGTTTGACAGAATCATTCAAAAACAACCTTAAGGACTCAGCGGGTAGCGTGTTTAAGCCTAACATGGCGTTTATCCGTTTTGAAGTAAATGGGATAAATGGTTCGGCCATAATGGCTAAGATAGCTGATACCTGTAGTCCTGTAAACATAATTTCAGCAATCCGTGGGTCTGTTGGGTTTGCTTTAAACAAAGACCAGGGCGCATTTTCCTGAAGATAAGTATTTCCCCAAGACGATAAGTCCATAAAAGATTGTGATGCCGCCTTGAAGGAAAATTTATCCATTTCGGTTTTCCATTGTTCAACGATGTCAAAAACCCGCTGTAAGGGTTCAGACCAATGGGAGGGGGTAGGAGGAACGACCCCTTTAAAATAAGAATGGGAAAGAACCATGACTCTGTTTAAGAAATTGCCGAGGTTATCTGCCAGATCTTTATCATGAAAATCAACGAATTCGTCCCATTTGAAATCACTGTCTTTATTTTCCGGAAGGGTCCTTAGCAGCGCATATCTCAACGTATCTTCCTTGTTTGGAAAATCGGCAAACTCTTGCAAATATTCATGTTGCTCTAAGCCCCACCCTCTGGATTTTGAAAATTTTTGTCCTTCAAAATTCAGGAATTGATTAGCAGGGACATTTCTGGGAAGGACAAAATCTCCATGTGCCTTAAGCATAGCTGGAAAAACAATACAATGGAAAACGATATTATCTTTTCCAATGAAGTGAATAAGTTCCACTTCATCTCCCCCTTTCCAATAGGATTCCCAGTCTTTCCCGTTTTCCAGCGCCCATTGTTTCGTCGCTGATATATAACCAATAGGTGCATCAAACCAAACATATAAAACTTTACCTTCTGCGTCCTTCAGGGGCACACTAATGCCCCAATCTAAGTCGCGTGTAATTGAACGAGGTTGAAGACCTGAATTTAACCAGGATAAACACTGACCGGTCACATGCTTTCGCCAGGAACTGGGGTCATGATGTTCTTTTCCATCGAGAATTCCCGTTTCTATCCATTCTTTAAGCCAGTCGGCATGTTTATCAAGCTTGAAATACCAATGTTTTGTTTCCCTAAGTATGGGGGCTTCACCGCTCAAAACGGACTTTGGAGCTATTAATTCAGTAGGTGAAAGTGTTGAGCCACAGGATTCACATTGATCACCATAAGCCTCAGTATGTCCACATTTTGGGCAAGTACCAGTAATATATCTATCGGCTAGAAATTGATTAAAAGCAACGTCATAATATTGCTCAACTACCTTTTCAATAAACTCATCACCCTTTTCGTAGAGCTTCGTAAAAAAATCTTGAGATGTTTTATGATGAATCTCTTCACTCGTTCTATGATAAAAATCAAATGAAATACCTAATGCGTCGAAAGTATTTTTATTTAGCGCATGATATTTATCAATAATTACCTTGGGAGAAACTCCGTCTTTTTTTGCTCTGATGGTAATGGCAGCGCCATGCTCGTCGGAACCACAAACCCATAAAACGTCTTTTCCAAGAAGTCGTAAATACCGAACATAAATGTCAGCGGGTAAATAGGCACCAGCTAAATGACCTAAATGCAATGGTCCATTGGCGTAAGGTAAAGCGGAGGTAATTAAATGACGTTTTATTTTTGACATAGTTTTTGGTTCGAAACGCAAATATACAAATAGAACAGCAATAAAAGAGGACTTTCAAAGGGTGGTCTCCAGAATTTCACTCTACGAAAAGGGCGGGTTTAAGTTATAATTCAAGAATCTGTTCGACGAGTTTTATCGAAATACAGGTTCTGTCAGAATTTAAAATTGCGAAGAGGCGTATGTTTGTTTATTAGCTTCCAAAGTACATCGTAAGGAATTATTTCTGCCCCTGATTTTATGGAAGATTCAATATTTGGATGTGAGGATATTTTTCTCAGCATTTGCTCACCCCGCTCTGAAATAGTTTTCCAATTATATGCACAATTGGGAATGAGTAACAATAATCGAATAAAATTATAGCTTCTCAGACTTTCCTCATCACGCAGATATCGGTACGAATATTTAAACAATGCTTCATATTTGTCTGTTATTTTATCAAATTTACCCTGGGTAAGATATAGAATATATTCAATGGCCAAAATAGAAACATTCATACCCGATTTATCTTTATTTAATATGGGCACAGTATTAAAAAATTTTGCTTGCCTGAAACCTTTAAATATGGTCTTTGAAAAATCTATTGAAATCTCCCCCGTAGAATGAAGGAAATACAAATAGATCTTATAAGTCTCCCACTTTTCACGAATAATACCATGAACGTTATTAAGTAAGCCTTTGTTAGAAACATTTAACCAAACGCTGGCCGCTTCATTGTAGTGCTGGCCGTGTAGAGAGAGTAAAAAATTTATTTCCTCATTTTCTAAAGTTATTTCACTGGAGGTAGTGTGCATAAATACTAAATCCTCCGCTACTTTTTTCCCTTCATCAAACTGTTTAAGATTAAGATAGCAAACCATTTGTTGCTGAATTAATTCATTTTTAAGGACATTTTGTTGATAGGGTGTTTTTTCTAAATAAACCAGGTTTTCTGAAACTTTGTAAAGGGCGGATTGAAATTCTTTCTCTGAGATTAATGCTAATATGTTGATTTTACTTATAAATTGTTTGATTTTTTCGGAGTCGTTGAGTAGCAATAAATTCTCAAATTGTAAAATGTATTTGGCAACTATATTCCCTAATATACTTCGATTTTTTTTGTTTGAGTGAAAGGCAACCATAAAACTTGCATATAACTCATCTGCTAGGTGTTCTACTGTATTTTCAGCATTTAATTTTTCAAGCAAGGCATTATAAAAATTAAATTTTGATAAATTCAGTTCTCTGAGAGCATAAAAATCTCTGAGATTACGTGCCGCCTTTTCTCCAAATTCATTCAGATCAAATTTCGCAGCTATTTTTAAAATGTTAATATTTATTTTATTAGCTGAACCATAAACTCCGATACTATTTAATATACCGGCCTGAGCGCTTAATCTGTTCAAGGATATGATGGCATATTCTAATTCTTCATATTTTAAATAGGGGTTTTCCGCATTCAAAATCCATGCTAATAGTTTGTCTCGCAATCTTTTTTTTAATGAATAATATTTGGTATTCTTTGGTGTGGTATTAAAATAATGTTTACTGGCGTCTTCATCAGAGGTAAACTTGCCACTATTTATGTTTTCCATAAAATCGTACATGACTTTTAATTTGTCCTGCCCGGTTCTTAATAATCTTGCCTTAGCATTACCAGGCATGGTTTTGAATAATTTAACGAGTGCGATAAGTTCTTCCATGAATAAAGGTTTATTTTTGAATTGAAATTAAATGAATAAATTTTTAACAGTTAAATCGTTGGTTATATAGATCTTACAAAAATCAAGGGGAGAGGTTATACGCTCTCCCCCTGCATTATAACAAATACACCCTTAACCGCAGTTTAAAATAAGAAATAAATGACTAAGTCTTATTTTCTACGACCTTTAACCTTTCATAAAAATAGTGGCTAGTATCGAATTTGAATAGGACACTTATACGCCTTTTCCAACCTACTGTAATCGGTCAATACAAATTATATGGGAAAATAAATGGCATAAAACAAAAAGAGGATTGCCACTTGTGTGTGACAATCCTCCTTTAAAATAAATATTTTAAAAGCTTAACTTTTTCCTGGAACGGTTCTGTAATAGCCAGATATAGTGGTATAAATCCTACAGAATAACTCCATTGCCCGATAGGCGTCTTCTTCAGGTCCTTTTGCATTCAAATACATTTCACCCTTGTCTGTTTTCTGGATAGTAATTCTGATACCGTCCATGCCTTGAGGTTGAATGGGAACAATGATATGCCCGTCTTTATAAACTCCGTCATATTTGAAATTACAGACTGGAACACCATTAGATTCACGGCCGCCAACATGTACATTTACTTTACCGTTACCTAAATCTTTTATGACCAATTTTTTCCACTCTCTGTTAGGGTAGTCCTCATTATAAAAGCTACCAACAAAATCTCCTAAAGCAGCTTTTTTAACAGGTAAATCGGGTACTTTAGGAATTGCATCTGGTACTTTTTCAATCATAAAGCCTTCTGGCGTATAAACCATTGTTTTTGGCTTTGAATTATCTACTTTATCTTCTGATTTATTGTCAGGAACGCAAGAGATAATAACCAAAGAAAGTATTGCAATAAAAAAATAAGTGCTAATTTTCATGGGTTCTATAATTTTGTTGCAAAAGTACTCTTTTTTTGATACTTTTTATTAACATTCAACCAGGAAAATTATTGTCTTATGGTATGATAATAATTTCTATCATGAGCATTTACTACCATTGTGTAAGTGCCTGACTCCAATGTGCTTAAATCAAATCTTTTTTCAACCCTTAAAACACTGCCTAATTTTTCGTTAAAAACAGCTTGACCATTTTCATTTAATATATGGATTTCAACAGGGCTTAAAAATTGATTCAATAACACTAAGTCCAGTTTGTTTCCATTTGAATGAAAAACCGGGCTAAAGTACTCTCTAATTGCATTTTTATCAATGTTTACCTTATCTGCTTCAAGCTTTATGGGTTGAACCCATTCTTTAGTTCCTAATTGAATAGAAAGAAAATATTTCCCCTCAGGCAATACCGTTAAATCAAAAATACTTTGATAGTTTATTGATTTAACTTTTGTCGATGTTAATATAATTCCCTGTTGATCCAATAATTCAATTTTTGCATGGCTGTTAAGTTCGCTAAGTGTAATTGCAATTTTTTTTGTGCCACTGATAGGTGAAACATCAAGCGATGCTTGTAAACGCGATGTAATTAACACCATTGAAATGAATAAAAGAA
>BJGN01000043.1 GCA_014190515.1 Bacteroidota bacterium | reverse complement strand
ATGGCGAAGCAAAAGGTGGTGTATTATTTAGCCTGGTAGTTCGTGCTAAATCTAACACAACGTTAAGCGAAGTATTGAACTTAAACAGCCGTTACACTGCTGCTGAAGCGTACAAAGGTGGAGAAGTGGTGAACGTAGGTTTAAACTTCAATGCAAGCAAAGCTTCTGCTAACTATGAGTTATATCAAAATACACCTAACCCATTCGCGGGTGAGACGATCATTGGTTTCAACTTACCAGCAGCTGGTGCAGCTACATTAACTATCCAGGACGTAACGGGTCGTACACTGAAAGTAATCAACGGACAATATGCAAAAGGTTACAACCAGGTTAACCTTAAGTCGAAAGAACTGGCAGCCAAAGGGGTACTTACTTACACGTTGAAAGCAGCTGATTACACGATGACAAGAAAAATGATTGTTGTAGAGTAATTATATTTATACCTATTTGAATTGGGGATTGTTCAGTTTTTGAATAATCCCCTTTTTGAGTTATATTTTGTTAAAGAAATTATTTATTTTCATAAATTAATAATAGCCTAAAAGTTAGGTAATTGATTGTACATTTTTAACATTAAAGCCAAATGTATGACAACTTCGAATTATATATTTAATTTTTTTTTCAGGCAAATAGTGCCTAAAAAAAAATTTCCTTTTCTTTTTATTGGCTTTATTTTTTTTTCATTTAAAACTGTTCAGTCACAAGACACCATTTTAAAGAATATCATAAATTTTGAAAATCCAATTAAGTCTATTGCAAAAGATAAGAAAGGGTTAATTTATGTTCAAACCTTAGAAGGTGTATTTGTCCTTTCTAACGATAAATTTGAAAAGTCAAATTTTCCAATATCAAATTTTGACAGAATTATTTCTCACAACGGTAAACTGACAACAAGAAAATTGTTGGAAAAAAATAAAATAGTTCATAAATCAATAAATCAAAATTGTGATTGGCATCATTTACTTCCCAGTTCAGGTTCTTTAAATTTTTGTCAGGTAGAGGTGGATCCTTACGGACAGATTTGGGTGAGTAACGGCTCAAAATTCATATATTGTTTTAAGATTAATAATCTGTTCAAAAGGACTATTTCCAATGTTTCTATAAGGGGAATAGAAAATCATGAAAATCAATTGTTTGTTCTCAGCTATTCAGGCATTTATCTAAATGGGAATAAATGGTTGGATGAATTGAATAATGGTAATACTAATGTTTTTAAAAAAGATAATTTTTATTGGTTTGCATCAACTGATCAGGTATTTAAACTGGATTTAAGGACAAACAAGTTAACTGTTTTGCTGGATAGGAATAAATCTAAGGAAATAGGTGAAATTTCATGTGTAATTGTTTTTGAAGATAAATTATATATTGGTGGTTTTTATGGTTTATTCTCAATCGGAAAAGCTGGAAAACTTGTTAAAGAAAATTTTGGAAAAGAGGTAAATAATGTAACAATACTTCAAGACAAATTATTTGTTTGCGCTGCAGATGGTATTTATTATCTGGAAAATAATATAATTAAGAAAAATACAAAATTTCGGTCCGGCTTAGTATATAATGATATTGAGGAACGGTTTGGAAAATTTTATGCAATAAGTGCTGAAGGTATTTGGATGTCGGATGAAAATTCACCCCTTGCTAAAAATTTACTTGTAAATACCCCTTATGAAAATTTTGAGTGTTTCTCTATTGAATGGGACGAGTTTTATCATTTATGGATTGGTACAGCAAAAGGTTTGGTGAAATATGATTTGAATAATGATGAAATTGATGTTTATTTGACAGACTTTGAATTTAATAAGAGGTCTTCTTTTAAAATAGATTCAAAATTTTATTTTGGTACAACAGAGGGTTTGTTTTCATTTGATTCCAAAGATTTTTCAATAGAAGAATTTTCATATCAACCAAATAAGGAGCTAATTGAACGAGAAAATGGGTGGTTATTTTTTTTCATTCTTTTAATCATTTTTGGTTCATTATTAACCATATACCTAATTTTAAAAACAAAAAGAATAACTAATAATCCTCCAGGTTTTAAGACTGAAAATGATCCTGAAGATAGTAAACCGCCTTTTACCATGGAGAATATTGAGGTTTATATTCTTAAAAATTTGAGTACAATTACAGCTGAAAGTTTAAGAGAGGATTCTGGAATGTCCAAAAATTTATTTTATAAGGCATTTAGCCAATATTATGATATTACACCCAAGCAACTGATTGAGACTATCAGACGAGATCACATGAGAAGAAAAAAGAATTCTTAGCTGGTCATACTATATATTATGCTTTTAGGTTAATTTTACCTAAAAGGGTTTTGCGATATGGCTAATGTTAATATTGAGGAAAGTTGGAAAGAAGTTTTAGCGGAGGAATTTAATAAACCGTATTTTGAGGAAATTGTCTCCTTTATTAAGGATGAAAAACTAAAAGGTAAAATAATTTATCCTCCGGGTAATAAAATATTTGAGGCCTTTCGACTTACTCCTTTCCATAAGGTTAAGGTGGTGATTATTGGGCAAGATCCCTACCATAATCCCAATGAGGCTATGGGTTTAAGTTTTTCTGTTCCTCAAGGGGTTAGAGTTCCGCCTTCCCTTCAGAATATATTCAAAGAGTTGTCATCCGATTTGAATATGCCTATACCTAGTCATGGAGATTTAACGAAATGGGCGGAACAGGGCGTATTATTGTTAAATGCATGCCTGACGGTGGAACACGGTGTTGCGGCATCCCATCAGGCCATTGGCTGGCAATCTTTTACCGATGTGGTTATTCAAAAGTTATCAAAACAAAAAAATGCCGTTGTCTTTATGCTTTGGGGTAATTATGCCAAAAGAAAACGCGATTTCATAGACCCAATGAAGCATTTAATATTGGAAGCTGCTCATCCTTCGCCTTTAGCCAGAGGTGCTTTCAATGGTAACAAACATTTTTCACAGGCCAATACTTTTCTCGTTTTGAACGATCTTTCACCCATAGATTTTAATTTGATATAAAATGGAAACTTACGGTTTTGTGCTTCTTTTTGCGATTCCCTTTTTTCTGATACTCATGATTATAGAATATGTCTATCAATGGCAAATAGGTGAAAAGTTTTCACCCTCCATGGACACTATTTCCAGTCTTAGTTCTGGACTAACCAATTCAATAAAGGATATTCTGGGCTTGAGTGTTTCTATAATTAGCTATGGATATTTGGTCGAAAACCTCTCTCTTTTTCATATCGAATCATCTATTCCTGCCTTTATAATCACTTTTATGGTATTGGATTTTCAGGGATATTGGACACATCGCTTTCAACATCGAATCAATATTCTTTGGAATAATCATATCATTCATCATAGTAGTGAAGAATTTAATCTGGCCTGTGCATTGCGCCAAAGTATTTCTTCCTTTGTCAATTTATTTACTTTTTTCTTATTGCCTTGTGCCCTTTTAGGTGTTGAAACCCAAGTTATTGCAACAGTAGCTCCATTACATTTATTTGCACAGTTTTGGTACCATACCCGCTACATCAAAAAATTGGGCTGGTTGGAAAATATCATCGTTACGCCAGCTCATCATCGGGTCCATCATGCAATTAATCCTGTTTATATGGATAAAAATTTTAGTCAGATTTTTATTTTCTGGGATAAATGGTTTGGCACCTTTCAGGAGGAGTTAGAGAGTGAACCTGCGATATATGGCGTTTCAAGACCGGTGAGAACGTGGAATCCTATTAAAATAAATTTCCAACACCTGTTGTTGCTGATTAAAGATGCCATAAGGACAAATAATTTTTGGGATAAACTCACTATCTGGTTCAGACCCACTGGTTGGAGACCAGACGATGTTAAGGAGAAATATGCAGTGGAAAAGATAGAGGATGTCAATGATTATGAAAAATTTAACCCTCCGGCAGACCATCAGCTCATTTTATGGTCTTGGGCGCAATTTGCTTTTATCTTGCTGAATACCCTGTTCTTCTTTGGTAGCATCTCCAAAATTGGCACACCAAATATATTTTATTATGGTTTCTATGCTTTTATTTCTATTTATGCCTACACGGAATTAATGGATAGAAATAAAAAAGCCATTTATTGGGAATCTATTCGTTTAGTTTTTGTGCTTCTTTTTTTATTTCAAACAGATAGTTGGTTTGGCTTAGAAACTTTTATTCTTTTCGGAAATGAAATAATTATTCTTTTTAGTATTATTTCCTGGATGGGTTGTTTATATTTTAGCCTAAAAACTCCCTCTAATTTATATCAGGAGAGTAAAAAATTGAGTTCGTTGCGATTAAGTTGATGCGTGCTGGTACCGCTTAAAATATCTTCAGCCAGTAGACTTTTCTTTTCTTGTAAATGCAGTATTTTCTCTTCAATACTCTCTCTGGTGATGAATTTCAACGCCATCACTGACTTTTCTTGTCCGATTCGATGAGCCCGCGCAATAGCTTGTTGTTCTGTTGAAGGATTCCACCATGGATCTAAAATAAAAACATAGTCTGCTGCGGTCAGATTAAGTCCCGTTCCACCTGCTTTTATAGAAATGAAAAAAGCCTGCACCGTCGGGTTATTTTCAAATAACATTATCTGTTTTTGTCTTTCTTCTGACTTTAAAGAGCCTGTCAACCAGGCATAAGGGGTATTTGTCTGTTCAAAATAATCTTTAAAAATGCTCAAATGTTTGACAAAGGAACTAAAAAATAGCACTTTATGACCACTCTTTTTCACCTCTTCCCATTTTGCACAGATATCCTGAAATTTTCCACTTTCTTTAGTATAATCTTCATAAACCAGGACAGGATGATTTACCAATTGCCTTAATTTAGTAAGTGTCTGGAGCAATTCCATTCTAAAACGGGAATCATTTTCATTGAAATTTTCAAGTAAATAGTTTCTTGCCGCTGACTTTTCCTTTTCATATAATTTTTTCTGCTCGACAGACATTTCACTATAGAATATCTGTGTTGTCAAAGGAGGTAAATCTTTTGCCACCTCCTCTTTCGTCCTTCTAAGTAAAAATGGACTAACCAGGCTTCGTAATTTTGCCTTTTTGTCTTCATCACCAATGCGTTCTATGGGTAAAATGAATTCTTTCTTGAAAAAATTAAAATTTCCAAGTAAATCAGGATTGATAAATTGCATTTGTGACCACAAATCAGATAAGGAATTCTCGATAGGTGTTCCACTTAACGATATCTTATGGTTAGCCTCCAGTTCATTTATATTAATAAATGCAGCACTATCCTTATTCTTAATTTGTTGACTTTCATCTAATATGATATATTCGTAGGTCATTTGAGACAAAAGGGTAGCGTCCCTTATAACCGTTTGATAGGTAGTTAAAATGACATCATACCTTTTTAACAATCGGATATCTTTATGACGTTTATTCCCTGTGTGCTTATAGACAAATAAGTTGGGAGCAAATCGGGAAAGTTCTTTTTCCCAGTTAAAAACCAAACTGGCAGGTAAAATGACCAGGGTATGTAAAGATTGTAGAAAACCGGCATCTTTTGCTGCGAATATATCTAGTTGCCTCCCTATATTATTTTTTTCAAATTCCTTTCCCTCCTCAATTTTTCTCTCTTTAGCGTACAATAAAACAGCAATGGTTTGTAGGGTTTTTCCCAAACCCATGTCGTCTGCCAAGCAAGCACCCAGATTATTATGATATAGTTCTGCCAGCCATTTATAACCAGTAAGTTGATATGGCCGCAGTTCTGCCTTTAAAAATCGGGGAAGTTGTATTTCAATCGTCGTAGTAAAAGAAGTTTCTGGCATAGAAATATCAGCCTCCTGTAATAATGTATATTGGCTTTTATTAATACGTAATGACTGCTCGTCGGTCTTAGCAAATTGTGTAATATCTTTAAATTTATTCATCCATTCCAATGGAATCACAAAAACACTACCATCTGGTAAAGGATAAAGCCTTTCATCTTTTCTAATGTAAGGAGCAAGAAGTCTAAATGAAAAAGAATATTTTCCTACGGTAACTGCGCCATCTATATCGAACCAATCGCCGGTTTGTTTAGTGTCTAGCTTTAAGGTAGGGATGTGCAATGAAAGGGGCATCCCGGATTCTATTATGTCGCCAATGGTAAAACCCTGCTTTTCAAGAGATACCTTATGCTCGCTCAACCAATGAAGCATGGCAAAATTATCACTTTTATCCTCTGATACCTTACTGGTAAATACACCAGTTCCCTCAATAGCATGTAATCCGGCCAGGTGAAGTAAATCTATAAATTCCTTTTCGGCAGGTATATCGCGGGTAATTTGGGTAATCGTTACCTCTTCCCCCTGAAAAGAGAGACCTGCTTTTTTATCCTTTTTATCATACCAATTAAATTCAGTCTGTTCGTAAATCATTTTGACCTGCAATACTTTACCTTCGCCAAATAAATGATCCACCAAATCTAAACGGCATTCTGTTAACTTTCCAGATTGTAAGACAGTAAAGCCAGTAGCCTCAAAATCGAGTTGCGCTGCAATTTTTATAATAAATTTTTGGAAATAGGCTTTAACTGAATTTTTAGGAATTCTGATGTCATCTTTCTGTAAAAATGGCTTAACCATATTTCCATTGATCTGTGAAACCCTATACAAAACATAATCTACTAATAACCAACCAGGTGAATTTAAAATTGGGGTAACATCCTTATCCCTTATACGCCAAATTATCCCATTATTTGATAATCTCAATTGATAGGAAACCCCCAAATCATCTCTATGAAAAGTCAGGTGAGGTTGTAAATAAGTGGTGTCAAGTTTTACTATAAAATCTTTTACTAATACTCTACGATCGATAGCCCAGGTAAGGAAAAAATTATTTTTAACTAAAATAGTTAGAAATTCATCCATCCTTCTTTGTACAAATTGAATGATTTTAGGTTGAACAGCCTCATCAGTCATTAAGGCTTCCAATGATTTAACTTTCTTTTTTGGAGGAGAATATTTTTTTTCCAGCTTATCGGGTAATAAATCATTTATTATCTGAAAAAGTCGGTTTTGTGATTCATTAATAGGTAGTTTGAAACTTACCACAGTTTCCGGGGTAGCTTTTTGTTTGATATGGGCTAAATTCCCCAGTTTATCTTTGCTAACAACATAGGCGTTTGGCAAATACAAACCTGGCAAGACCTCGGCAATATTGTAAACTATATCAACATTTCCTTCCATTTCCCTCAATTCATTCAACATGCAGGTCGAGCTTAAATAATTTTGAAATTTTTTGTGCCATTACGTAGGCATGCCTTGGCACAGATTCATAAGATATACCTGCTAGATGCGGATTTAAAATGACATTTTCTGCCATTTTCAGATATTGAAAAGGAGGTGGTAAGGAAGAAATGTCGAGGGCATTAAATGATTGTTCTTCATATTCTATGACATCCAATGCAGCCCCTTTGACCTTTCCTTCTTTCAAATGTTTAACTAATCCCTCCGTTTCTACAACGCCTCCCCGTGCCGTATTTATCAGGAATATGTCTTTTTTAAACTTCTTTATATAGGCATAATCTATAAAATATTTGTTAGCCTCATTTAAAGGAATATGGATAGTTAAAATATCTGTTTCATTAAAAAATTCAGCTTCCTCAACTTGTTTAGTATATGAAGGAACGGTTATCTCATGAGAAATATCCCGTATCAATATATCCACCTCGAATCCTGCCAATCTTTGGGCGACCGCACGGCCCATATTACCAAATCCCAGTATTCCCACTTTTTTACCTTTTAGCTCTATGGCTCTGTTTGCATTTCGGTCCCATATATTCTGGCTAACTTCCCGATCTGCTTTCCCCAATTTATTTAGCATCATCAACAGAAGACCGAGGGTATGTTCAGACACGGTATCTTTGCTGGCTTCAGGTGTAGTAAAAATGGTTACCTTATGTTTTCTAGCGCTTTCCACGTCAATATGTTCAATACCTACACCCAATCTGCCAATAAATAAAAGATTTGGAGCAGACTCGAAAAAGGTAGCGTCAAGAGTCCAGCGACTTCTAAGAATCACACCTTGATATTTATATAGTTCCGATTGAAGTGACGTGAAAGACGATTGAGTATCTAGTGTAACCGTAAATCCATGCTCAGTTAAAAAATCAGCTAATAATGAATCGGCTTGATCCAGCATTAATATATGCCCTGGTATGTTTTTCATGAATAAATTAATACCTGTAAATATTGGAAATGATTTCAATGACCTTATCTACTTCTTCCGCAGTATTTAGGTGTGAGAAGGAAAAACGAACGGATATATTTTGATTTTCCGGATAAATAGCTCTAAGAACGTGAGACCCAGTATCAGTGCCAGAAGAACACGCACTTCCTCCGCTCGCACTTATACCTTCAATATCGAGATTAAATAAAAGCATAGTTGCCTTTGGATTTGGTGGAAATGCAATATTTAGTATTTTTGGATGGCTATTTTCAAGCCCCGGACCATTAATTTGAAGCCCTGGAATGACCTTTTTTAACCCATTAAATAGTTGTAATTTCAGTTTTTCCAGGTGAGCAAACCGCTCTGATTTTTCTGACATGGCAAGATCAAGAGCAAGAGCCATACCAACAATCCCTAACAAATTTTCTGTTCCTCCCCGCATATTCCTCTCCTGGGAACCTCCATGTTGAAAAGGGGGAATGGCATTTTCATTCCTGATATAAGCAAAGCCAACGCCTTTGGGCCCATTAAATTTATGTGCTGAACCTGCAATAAAATGTACAGGAATGTTTTGTAAATCAATGTCATAAAATCCTACAGACTGTACCGTATCACTATGAAACAAAGCGTCATATTTCTGGCAAATGGCCCCGACACTTTCCCAGTCTAAAAGGGTGCCCGTTTCATTGTTGCTGTGCATGAGGGATACGAGCACTTTTTTATATTCCTGGTTAGATAAATGTTCTTCCAGCGAAAGGATAGACGGATTTCCTTCTTTATCGAGAGGTAAATAAATTACCTTGATTTTTCCTTCTTTCTCTAAAACTTCAATGGTGTGAAGAACGGCATGATGCTCCGTTGCAGCCGTAATGATAGTTTGTACCCCTAATCCGCTGACAGCACCCTGAATAATCATATTATTCGATTCTGTCGCGCCGGAGGTAAAAAAGATTTCCCCGATAGAGCAGTTAAAATGATTCGCCATCGTCTTTCTGGCCTTTTCAATCAGTGCCCGGGAGGTCCTGCCTTCTGAATGAATGGACGAGGGATTTCCATAGTTATTAAGCATGGTTTCATGCATCAAATGTATCACCTGAGGATGCAATGGTGTAGTAGCCGCATGATCTAAATAAATTCGTTGTTGCATTAAAATGGTGTTTCTAAACAGTGTATAACAGGATCTTCCTTTTCATTTGCTATAAACTGCTGATGAACAAATTCGTTTGTTTTTGGGTGATAATTATAATCTTTAGACCACACCTCTTTATGTATAACCACGGCTTCAATAGCATCGAGAATAAAGTTAATTTCTTCATTTGTTTGCGTCGGGTGAATACTCATTCTTATCCAGCCGGGCTTCCCTGTTAAATCTCCTTTATTTATTTTATCTGTAATTTTTTTGGAGTACTCATTTTCAACATGAAGTAAATAATGCCCATAAGTACCTGCACAGGAACAACCTCCTCTCGTTTGAATACCAAATCGGTCATTTAACAGACGGACTCCCAGATTATAATGAAGATTTTCGATATAAAAAGAAATCACTCCAAGTCTGTGTTTGTGTTGACCAGCTAAAATATGTAAACCCTTTATACTTTCTAATCGAGGCATGATAATAGATAAAAGCTCTTCCTCTCGGGCTAAGATTTTATCGACCCCCATTTTTTCTTTCAATCGGATAGCCAGAGCAGCTCTTATGGTTTGTAAAAATGGAGGAGTTCCACCGTCTTCTCTTGCCTCAATTTCTTCAATATATTTATGTTCACCCCACGGATTTGTCCAATTGACTGTTCCACCACCCGGATCATCAGGAATTTCATTTTTATAAAGAGAAGGATGAAAAACTAAAATGCCGGAAGAACCAGGACCACCTAAAAATTTGTGTGGCGAAAAATAAATGGCATCCAGTTGTTGCTTTTTATTTTCCGGATGCATATTTATGTCGATATAAGGGGCAGAACAGGCAAAATCTACAAAAATAAGACCGTCATGTGCATGCATTATTTCAGCCATTTCGTAGTAAGGTGTACTGATGCCTGTTACGTTGGAGCAAGAGGTAACCGCGGCTATCTTTAGTTTTCGATGTTTATACTTATCTAATAAGGAGAGTAAATTTGCCGGGACAACTAAGCCGTCCTCATCGGGAGGAATAACAATGACTTCCGCAACGGTTTCCAACCAACTGGTTTGATTAGAATGATGTTCCATGTGCGTAACAAAGACCACGGGCCTGTTTTCCTCATCTTCCTTAACTAATCTATCTTTATATTTTTCGTGAATCTTCAGCCCTAAAATTCGTTGAAATTTTGATAAAACGCCGGTCATTCCAGAATGGGAAGCGATGAGAATATCTTTTTCATCGGCACCTACATGCTTTTTAATAATGTTCCTCGCTTTTTTATAGGCAGTAGTCATGGCATTTCCCGTGTAGGTTGTTTCGGTATGGGTATTGCCAATATACGGAGCGATATCTACTAATAACCTCTCTTCCAGGGGTTCATATAAACGACCGCTGGCAGTCCAGTCTGCATATACGATTTTCTTCTCACCGAAAGGCCCATGGAAATGATGATTATTTCCAAGTATATTTTTTCTGAAGGGTTCAAAATAGTCTTGTAAACTCATTTTGCTAATTGATTTAAAAAGTCACCTTTAATTTTTTCAGCTAAGGATGTCGCTTTTTCTACGGAATTAGCTTCTGCATAAATACGAATAATGGGTTCGGTATTGCTGGCCCGCAGATGAACCCAGGCATCGTCGAAATCTATTTTCAGGCCATCTATTCTTGATACGTCGGCCTCTGCGTAATAGCTTGCAAGTTGGTCTAAATTTGCAGATAAATCAATTCCTTCAGGAATTGACATTTTACTTTTTATGATAAAATAGGTAGGATAGATTTTTTTTATTTCTGAGACAGGTAGGTTTTTGGTAGCCATAAGTGAAAGAAACAAAGCAATGCCAATGAAGGCATCTCTTCCGAAATGAAGATCTGGGACAATGATACCACCATTACCTTCACCACCAATCACGGCATTGGTTTTTTTCATGACCTCCACCACATTGACCTCACCTACGGCACTGGCAGCATATTGACCACCATATAATAAGGTAATATCTTTTAATGCCCTGGTAGAGGAAAGATTAGAGACAGTATTTCCTTTTTTGAGAGATAATACATAATCAGCTACAGCGACTAAAGTATATTCTTCTCCAAATAAATGCCCGTTTTCATCTATCAGCGCAAGTCTGTCAACATCGGGATCCACCGCGATGCCCAAAGCACCTTTATCTGACTTCACTGTATTGCAAAGGTCTGTCAGATGTTCTGGTAAAGGTTCAGGGTTATGGGCAAAATCACCATGAACTGCGCCATGTACCAGAGAAAAAGTACATCCTAAGGCTTTTAAAAGGGTAGGTACAAAAATGGCACCTGTTGAATTTATCGGGTCTATGACAATGTGGAATTTTTTAGACCTAATGGCATCTACCTGAACAAGAGGATGTTTTAAAATAGCCTCAAGATGGTAGTCAAAATGAGACTCATTGTATTGGGTTAATTTACCTAGTTGATTAATATTTGCATAGTCTATAATTTCCGGCCGGGCCGAAATGTCCAACAATGTTTCTCCATCTTTTGCTGAAATAAACTCCCCATGGTTATTTAAAAATTTTAGTGCATTCCATTCCCGCGGATTATGACTGGCAGTTATAACGATACCTCCAGCAGCATTTTCTTTGGTCACCCACATTTCAACCGTAGGTGTAGTGGATAATCCAAGGTCAACGACATTAAACCCCATGGAAATTAATGTATTATTTACTAATCCAGCTACCATAGAGCCTGAAATTCTGGCATCCCGACCTATAACTACTTTACGTTTATCATTTTTTTGCTTTAGCCAGTGCGCGAAGGCAGCGGTCATAACGACAATGTCAATGGCAGTTAAGTTTTCACCAGTTCGCCCACCAATGGTTCCCCTTGTTCCGGAAATAGATTTTATTAAAGTCACCTTATTTGATTTTGCAGCAAATATACAAAATAGCGAGCATCTCTTATCTTTGTAACAAAAAGGCTTTGGAGAAATACCTGGGAATCGATAAAATGATATTCCTTTTTGTTCAGGAATATTTGCGTAATCCATTGCTGGACATGGTATTGCCTCTATTGAGAAATAAATTTATATGGATACCTTTATATTTAGTCATTTTGATGTACAGTTATCAGTGGGGTAAGAAAGTTTTTTATAAATATCTATTATTTTTAATAGGCCTCGTTTCAGTATCTGACGTAGTAAATAGCCGACTTTTAAAACCTTTTTTTAACAGATTAAGACCTTGCAATGATTTTCAGCTAAATGCTTTGTTTGACCCTTTGGTACCTTGTGGAAGTGGTTTATCTTTTCCCTCAAGCCATGCGGTAAACCACTTTGCCTTAGCTGTTTTTTTTTATTATACAACGAGTTTTATACCATTTAAATGGCGTTTTTTATGGTATTTTTGGGCGTTTTCTATTTGTTTTGCACAGATTTACGTGGGTGTTCATTATCCATTTGATGTTTTCATTGGTGGATTAATAGGATTTTATTTTGGCAACATTGTTGCAAAAACGTATCTTCGCGTTCTGAATAAAGAAAAAGAAGTAAAAGGTTAAAAATGGGTCAATCTTGGTTAATTTATATTGGGCTGATAATGGTAGTGTGGTTAGGGGCTATTTTACCTTTTATTTTAAAGAGAGGAGAGCTGTTTCTCTCGAGAATCCTCCTGTTTAGTGGTGCCTATTTGATGGGTATTGCGCTTATTGTTTTTATTCCGGATATTATCAGGATAAGCCCTGAAAAAAGTCCCTGGATACTCATTGGTTTTTTTATACAGTTGATCATACAAAAAATTTCTGGTGGCAGTGAACATGGACACATTCACACTACCACTTCGCTGAATAAGCAAATAGCTTTACAGGTATTTGTCGGATTAAGTTTTCACGCTTTGATGGACGGGGCTTCTGTAGGCAGTTATAATGAATGGTCTCATTTACATCACGAAACAGGTGGACACAAGTATGGTTTTGTTTACGGTATCCTAATGCATAAGATAGGGGAGGGATTTGCCCTTGCCTCATTATTTATGTTGACAAAAACGAAATCGATTCATGCGGCAATGATCATCCTTATTTTTTCTTTGATGGCACCATTTTCAGCCTGGATAGTTTCATTGTTGCATTTAACTTCAACCATTATTACATTATTGATGGCGATGGTGGCGGGATCTTTTTTACATATATCTGCGAGCATATTACTGGAAAGCTGGCATAAGAAAAGTGAGAAAGATACAGATCGTTACAAATGGGTGGTTATTTTATCAGGATTTATGTTGGCCATTTTAAGTTCTTTGCATTAAAAAAGCCATCACCGGGAAAATCCCAATGATGGCTTTACTATGGATTATCTTAAAAACGATTACATCATTCCTGGCATTCCACCTCCATGAGGCATAGACGGAGCAGATGATTCTTTTGAAGGTTTCTCGCTAATTACACATTCTGTAGTTAACACCATACCAGCAATCGAAGAAGCATTTTCCAATGCGATTCGAGTAACTTTAGTTGGATCGATAACACCAGCGATTTTTAAATCTTCAAATTTGTCGGTACGCGCATTGTATCCCATATCACCTTTAGAGTTTAATACTCTTTGAAGAACCACGGAACCTTCAACACCTGCATTTTCAGCAATGGTACGAAGAGGAGCTTCCAACGCCTTACGAACGATATTAACACCGATATTTTCATCTTCGTTAGCACCTTTGAAGTTTCTTAGCGCAGCAATAGCGCGCACTAAAGCAACGCCACCACCTGCTACGATACCTTCTTCAACAGCGGCACGAGTAGCACTTAATGCATCATCAACACGGTCTTTCTTTTCTTTCATTTCTACTTCTGTTGGAGCACCGACATAAAGAACGGCTACACCACCAGCCAATTTAGCTAAACGCTCTTGTAACTTCTCACGATCATAATCGCTGGTAGAAGCCTCAATCTGCTGCTTTAATTGTTGGATACGCGCTTTAATTTGAGATTCTTCACCTCCACCGTTAACGATTGTCGTATTATCTTTATCGATAGAAATTTTCTCAGCATTACCAAGATGCTCTAACGTAGTATTTTCTAATTTATAACCCTGCTCTTCAGAGATTACGGTACCGCCAGTTAAGATAGCGATATCTTCAAGCATTGCTTTACGACGATCACCAAAACCTGGAGCTTTAACAGCTACTACCTTAAGGCTTGCACGTAGGCGATTTACTACTAAAACGCCTAATGCCTGACTTTCAATATCTTCAGCTATGATTAACAATGGTCTTCCCATTCCTACTACTTTCTCTAAAATAGGGATAATATCCGCCATGTTAGAGATTTTCTTGTCGTAGATAAGGATGAATGCATTATCATATTCACTTACCATGTTTTCTGTATCCGTTACGAAATAAGGAGAAAGATATCCTCTGTCGAACTGCATACCTAAAACTTCTTCCATGTAAGTTTCAGTACCTTTTGATTCTTCTACGGTGATAACACCGTCTTTAGATACGCGTTTCATTGCCTCAGCGATAAGTTCACCAATCGCTTCGTCATTATTTGCAGAAATACCTGCAACTTGTTTAATACGATTGAAATCAGAGCCAATATTTTCTGACTGAGATTTCAAGAAAAGGATAACCTCTTTCACTGCCTTATCGATACCTCTTTTTAAATCCATTGGATTTGCACCAGCAGTAACGTTTTTAAGACCAGCGTTTATAATAGCCTGAGCCAAAGCAGTAGCGGTTGTTGTTCCATCACCAGCAATATCAGCTGTTTTGGAAGCTACTTCTTTAACCATTTGAGCACCCATGTTTTCGATAGGATCCTCCAGTTCAATTTCTTTAGCAACAGTTACCCCATCTTTAGTAATCTGAGGAGCACCAAAACTTTTTTGGATAACCACATTACGACCTTTTGGTCCAAGGGTTACTTTCACGGCATTGGCCATGGCATCGACACCTGCACGTAATTTTTCCCGGGCGTCTCTATTAAAACTAATTTCTTTAGCCATCTTTCGATTTCTCTTTAAGGTTTGAAATGAAAATAATTACAGAATGACCAAAATGTCATCTTCGCGCATGATTAAATAATCATACCCTTCGAAATTCAATTCCTGACCAGCATATTTACCATATAAAACGGTGTCGCCTACCTGAACTGTCATTAGGTTACCGTCTTTTCCTGGTCCTACTGCTACTACTTCACCTCTTTGAGGTTTTTCTTTAGCGGTATCAGGGATAATAATTCCTCCCTTCGTCTTTTCTTCCGCAGGAGCAGGCTTTACTACAACACGATCGTTGATTGGCCTCATATCTCTTTATTTTATTAGGTGGTTAAAAAATATTTATTCATTCCCTATCACTTTATGTGCCAATCTTTATTATCTGCCAAATTTTCATGTTTTATCTCTTTTATGTCAGATTTTAAGAACAAAAAGGCAGTTAGCACTTATTTTTCACCTCTTTTTGACTCAAAATTACGTTCTCCGGCTCTTATTGAGAGATTGAGATGATTCTCCTGGGGAGGAATCGGGCAGTTGAATCCTTCATTATAGGCACAATAGGGATTATACGCTTTATTAAAATTTAAAATGATTTTCCCGTCCTTGACAGTACTTATCCTTACATCCATATAACGGCCCCCTCCATAACTTTCCACACCGTTAGTGTCATCTTTAAAGGGTAAGAAAAGGTAATCTTTATACTGGGGTTGCCTTATTAATGTCATATTTTGGTATAGAAATACCGTTATTTTTTTCTGTCTATGGGTGAAGGTTGCCTTGGCAAATTTTCGATAATCCCGGGTGACTCCACTGTAGGTAGGCATTTGAAATACAGGTTCCTTTTCTAAGGGAACATATTCTGCTACTACCTGCCAGGATTTTTTAAAAGAAAAATATTTTATAAGATCTTTTTCCTCAGGCGTAATAGGTTTTCTCGCGTCTGACAGTAGTTCGTCCAAATGAGTATTTCTGTAGGCAATAACTTCCTTTTTTGATTGGGAAAACAATGGAGCCGTAATTTGCCAAAGCAGTAAAACACTCAGGAGTGTTCGAATGATGTAAGCGTTTTTCATGTATTTTATTTATTGAGCTACTAAAACAAGTTTATTTTCACTTCCGTTAATTTCCATTCGGGTAATTTTTTTCAATGGAAAATTAGATAAATCAACCAAAAGTTTCCAATTCGCATTTTTGTCAGGATGAAATTGGTAAATTTTTGCTCCTTCTGCCATTATTAAAGTACCATCTTTTAAAATGGCGAAATCTTCTTGTTGGTTCAAAGGCATGATGATAGGTATTTTCGGACTTTCACTGGAGTAAATGGCTTTTGTTCGGTAAATGAAGGAGGGTTCTCCTGGTTTAGCCTTTTGAATGTAGTAAAGTTCCCCATTTTCAGTGACCCGAAAACATCTGCCTGGTAAGGTGGTTATCATTGCAGCGGCCGTTTCATCTAAACGACGATACCAAAGGGTTTGTGGATTTCCCAATTCAAAGGTAATTACCCCTTGATCGGAAACCCATCTAAAATATCCAATATTCATTTGATTTGCTAAAATGGGTTTTCCTTGATTTTGTCCGTTTAATGGCAGTGACCATATCCTTTGAAGGGTGTCCTTTGGCCAAAACTCCATTCTTAAAACACCAATGTCCCTTTTATTAGGCATGGTTATGGCAGAATATTCACCTTCCTTTGTGTCGGTAAAGCGTACTAACTTACCAATGGAAGTGTTCAGTTTGTAAATGTCTGGATTAGAGGCTCCTTTTGCGGCACTACTGTAAAATAAAAGACTATCTCCAACTAAATGGGGGTGATTGTTATAACCCTTTGTATTCAATGAAGTTAAAAGGGTAAGCTTCTGAAGCTTTAAATTTCCCTGAGCATCTTTTTTTATTTCTAATTGGAAAATATTACTTTCTGGAAGTTGAGCCAATAAAGTAACCTTTATCAAAAAAAGGTAAATAAACAGAGTTAATGCTCTCATATAATGTGGTTAGATGGATTAAAAAATTGATATTAATGCAATAATATAGCCATTAGGTTAAATTGTTGATTATTTTTCCTTACTTTTTTTGGAATATTATTGAATTATCCTATTTTTACACTATTAAAAGTATAGGAATGAATTTCTCGGTAGCATTTTATTTTAGTGGTTTCTGTTTTTACGTTCTATCGTGAAGGGACGCTATGATTGCTACAAAATTATTTCTGCAAAAATAGAGTCCCGGCATCGGGACTTTTTTTTTGGTTAAAAATGAATTATGATCGCTCAAACGTTACTTGAAAAGAAGTTACAAAATACCCAATCGCTGGGCGTAGCCATACAAGGGGTGCCTGGTGCTTTTCATGACATTGCTGCCAGACATTGTTTTGAAGGTCAGTCTATTGAAATTATTCCCGCCATAACTTTTGACCAATTAGTGGAGAGTGCTCAAAATGATACCAGGGTGGATGTTGCGCTTATGGCTATTGAAAATTCTATTGCAGGCACTTTGTTACCTAACTACAAAAGGGTTCATGATTCTTCTCTTTCTATTGTGGGAGAGGTATATTTAAGGATTGTTCAGAATTTAATGGCTTTACCCGGACAGTCAATAGCCGATTTGAAAGAGGTTCATTCTCATCCCATTGCCATTGAACAATGTCGCGAGTTTTTTAGAAATTTTCCTTCTATTAAACTTATCGAAAGTGAAGATACTGCCCTTTCAGCAAAGTATATTAGAGACGGGCAATGGAAGGGTATTGGTGCTATTGCCAGCAGTTTAGCTGCAAAAATGTACGATTTAAACATCCTTGCGCCAAGTATTGAGACAAATAAAGCCAATCATACCAGATTCTGGGTTTTACAACCTCAGAAAATGGCCATTATCGATAATCAAGCCAATAAAGTTTCCATAACTTTTTCAGTGGATCATATCGTAGGTAGCCTGTATAAAGTATTAGCTGTCTTAGCTGCCTATAATATTAATGTCTCTAAAATTCAATCTACCCCCATTTTAGGTAAACCATGGGAATATCAGTTCTATCTGGATTTTATTTCAGAGGGATCAGTTCCCATTCAATCTGCCATAGATGCAATAAAGCCACTGGCTAATAACATGCAGATATTAGGTATTTATAATCAAGGTAAACATTTTGAGGAATGAAAAGCGAGCCCATCATTTTCCCTGCCTCAAGAATGGGGCAAGTAGAGGAATACTACTTTTCGAGAAAATTAAAGGAAATTGCTTGTTTACGTGCCGAGGGTAAAAAGGTTATCAATCTTGGTATTGGAAGCCCTGATCAGGCACCCGATGAGGAAGTTATTCAAACTTTAATCAGGGAAAGTAGTAAAAAAGAGGTGCATGGTTATCAATCTTATTTAGGTTTGCCTGAATTACGTCAGGCTTTTTCAATGTGGTATAAAAATTATTTTAAGGTTGATCTTAATTCTAATAATGAAATTCTGCCGCTGATTGGTTCCAAAGAGGGGATTATGCACATTTCTATGACTTATCTCGAGCCGGGTGATGAAGTCCTTGTGCCAAATCCCGGATACCCCGCGTATTCCGCAGTAGCTCAGTTGACGGGGGCAACCCTGCGCTATTATGCTTTGGAAGAGTCAAAAAACTGGCAGGCAGATTTGAATCTTCTCGGAAAAACGGATCTTTCTAAGGTTAAGTTAATGTGGCTCAATTATCCTAATATGCCCACAGGCGCTCCCACAGATATGGATTATTTTACAGCGCTGGTTCAGTTTGCCAAACAATACCATATATTATTAGTGAATGATAATCCATATACCTTTGTGTTAAATCCTGAAAAACATAGCCTTTTATCTGTTCCCGGTGCCATGGATGTTGCCCTGGAGTTAAATTCTTTAAGCAAAGCACATAATCTGGCAGGATGGAGGATAGGCATGTTAGCGGGTAGAGCTGATTATTTAGCTGAAATCTTACGATTTAAGAGTAATATGGATTCTGGCATGTTTTATGGGGTTCAAAAAGCGGCTATCACCGCGCTGGAACTATCCGATACATGGTATGAAAATATGAATAAGGTATATTTTGAAAGAAGGAGGGTGGCTGAAAAGGTGATGGATTTATTGGGCTGTGTATATGCAAATAATCAGGTAGGCATGTTTTTATGGGCAAAAATTCCGGATGCATTTGAAAATGCCTATCAATTGGCCGATAGACTACTCTATGAAACTAATTTATTTATTACGCCGGGCGGTATTTTTGGCAGCGGCGGCAATCAATATCTTAGAATTTCTCTTTGCAGTCCCGTAATTGATTTTGAAGAGGCTTTGGAAAGAATTCATTTATCTAAACTAAAAGTTTAATAATGATTGTAGCCATTATTGGATTAGGCTTAATTGGTGGGTCTTTAGGAATTTCCCTTAAAAACAGAGCGGGAATAAATCATATATTAGGTATTGACAGTCAGTCTGACAATGCAGCTAAAGCTTTAAAACTTGGATTGGCAGATGAGATAGTAACCTTACCTGAAGCAATAAAAAGGGCGGATCTTTTTATCGTTTCTACTCCAATGGATAGTATGGTAAGAATTATCCCCGAACTACTTTCAAGTATTACCGATCTTCAAATAGTAATGGACGTAGGTTCCACTAAAGTGCAATTATCAGAGGCTGTTCGCTTGCACCCGAGAAGAAATCGATATGTTGCTGCTCACCCAATGGCGGGCACTGAATTTTCAGGACCAGAGGCAGCTATTCCTCATTTATTTGAAGGAAAATATACTGTCTTGTGCGATGTTGAACTTAGTGCGCCTGATGCACTCGAAACGGTTCGGAACATTTTTTCTTCATTGAATATGAAGGTGTTAGAATTAGATTCGAAATCGCACGATGTCCACACCGCTTATGTTTCCCACATTTCCCATATTAGCTCATTTGCCTTAGCTTTAACTGTGCTCGCAAAGGAAAAAGATGAAAATAGAATATTTGAATTAGCAGGTTCAGGATTCAGCAGTACGGTGCGTCTGGCTAAATCTTCTCCGGATACCTGGATACCTATTTTTAAACAAAACAGGGATAATGTTCTCGATGTTTTGGATGAACACATTAACCAATTATCGCAATTTCGAAGTTTACTTATAAAAAACGATTTTGATACATTTCACACACTCATTAAGGAAGCGAATGCTATAAAACGCATTATTTCCTGACTAATTTAAAGGAATATTCATGGAAATGACATTTAGCCCCGTTTTGGCACGTACGGAAAAACGTCCAATTATTATTGCCGGCCCTTGCAGTGCTGAATCAGAAGAACAAGTACTTCAGGCAGCGCGCGGTTTAGCTGCTCTCGGTAAAGTGGATCTTTTTAGAGCAGGAATCTGGAAACCAAGAACCCGTCCCGGTGAATTTGAAGGGGTAGGTGCTATTGGATTGCCCTGGCTTAAAAAGGTGAAGGCTGAAACTGGTTTGCCTGTTACAACGGAAGTAGCCAATACCCAGCATGTTTTTGAGGCCCTAAAAGCTGGCGTTGATGTACTTTGGATAGGTGCACGTACGACGGTAAATCCTTTCTCCGTGCAGGAAGTGGCCGATGCATTGAAAGGAGTGGATATTCCTGTGTTGATTAAAAATCCGGTGAACCCAGATCTGAAATTATGGATCGGTGCCATCGAAAGGGTTTATAATGCAGGAATCAGAAGAATTGCCGCTATTCAAAGGGGATTCTCTCATCATGGAGAATCAAACTATAGAAATATTCCCCGCTGGCAAATTGCCATTGAGTTAAAAAGATTATTTCCAGATTTAGAAATTATTGTGGATAATAGTCATATTTGTGGACGCAGAGATACCTTATTGGCGGTAGCTCAAAAGGGATTTGATCTTAATTTTGACGGCCTTATGACCGAAGTTCATCCTCGTCCCGATGAGGCCTGGAGTGACGCAGCGCAGCAAATTACCCCGGAGGTGTATGGCGCAGAGCTATATAATAAGTTAAAGTTCAGGCTCGCTACCACAGATAATCAGGAATTTCACAATAATATTGATCATTTAAGACATGAAATTGATGAAATTGACGATGAATTAATGAATTTATATGCCAGAAGAATGAAATTGGCCGAAGGTATTGGTAAATTTAAGAAAGACAATAATATTGCTATCCTTCAAACTAATCGTTGGAACGAAATTTTGGAAAGAGGTCTTGCCTTAGGCACAAAAAAGGGATTAAGCGAGGAGTTTGTAGAAACAACGCTAAAAGCGATCCATCAGGAATCGATAAATCACCAGGAAAAGGTGATGCAAGGAAATTAAGCATTTCAAATCAAGAGGCTGTCTAAATAGATGGCCTTTTTTTTTGGATTTATAGGTAAAATTTACCTGCTTTCATCTGGTTTTGAATCACGGATTTTAAGAATTATTGGATTTCACGGATGATAGTCATTCCATTATTGTAGGGGCGAATTGTATTCTCCCTCCCATGATATAGATACATTTCCCTATTGTCGAAATGTCTTCATATAAAGAAGTGATGCTTCGCGTCTTCTCCCTGACAGGATTCAATATAAATTTCACCTGCTTTCATCTGGATTTGAATCAGGATTTACAGGATTTTCAGGATTGCAGAGGACGTCTTCGGCATGGGTATAATGGTCATTCGTAGAGGATTACTTTCTCGTTGATTACTACATCACATAGGGGCAGAGCCCCGCCATCGTCGTAACACCCCACCGCTAGGTCCCACCATCACATCAAGCTGACAATTAACCGTTAGGATCTCCATCTCATCATACAAAATCCTGAAAATCCTGATTCAAACATCTGGCTGCTGCGCGCATAATTTCCACCAAATAATGGGTAAAAATGGGTCACACCTCAACTTCCAATTTCAAACAGCCACTCCTTTTATAAAAGCTTCTTAGGTTTTATCATCGGCGTATGTGGAATACCATCTTCCAGATATTCTTCGCCAGCCTTGTAAAAACCAAGGAATTCGTAGAATTTAATTAGATAGGATTGCGCCGATATTTTGATTTCAATGTTTCCATACAAGACCTCCATCTCATCTATCGCTCTGTTAACTACCTGCTTACCAAGATTTTTTTGTCGGAAATCCGGATCAACAACAACTCTTCCAATAGACGCATATTCTGGAAAGACAATGCCCTTTGGGATGAGTCTGGAATAACCTATTAATTGTTCATCCCAACCGTAAAACAGTAAGTGCCAGGCATCTTTATCTTTATCATCCGCATCTAAATAGGGACAGTTTTGTTCTACAATAAATACTTTTTGTCTCAATTTCATGATGTCATACAGCTGATTTAAACTTAAACCAGCATAAGGAAGACAATTGATTTTTAGTTGTACAGGTAATTCGAGAGACATTTAGCTTCATTTTTTTTTAAAATGCGGTGATAAATCTAATGCTTTTTATCAAAATGTTTTGTAATTTCTCTGTTATGAAGGATTTTTTAGATGGTCTTAATATCAATTCTCTTTTTAATTCATTGATTATAAAAGCATTTTGGCAACAAATCCAATGCTTATT
>BJGN01000042.1 GCA_014190515.1 Bacteroidota bacterium | reverse complement strand
AATTCAAATACATAGAAACTTTGCAGTAAATAAACACAAAATTAGTAAAGTTAATACTAAGGAATCCTGGCTTGAATTAGGTGAGATAAGGATTCCTATTGGTGCTAAATATTTAAATGAGGTAGCGTTACAATACAAATTTTTATCAAAATGAATAAATATTTATTTTTCTTCCTAAGTATTGTCTCTTTTTTTTCCTCCTTTGCACAAAATTATAACTTTAAAGCGCTTTATTCTACTCAATTTATAAAAGATGAAATATCTATTCGTCTTAATAATATGTTAGATTTTGAATTCGATGAATACGGCAGAGCTTGGATTTTATTGACAAATAGCCTTGTTTTATATGATGGAAATAAATATGAATCTATTCCATATTCAGAACTGGGTATTCCAGATTATTCATTTAAAGAAATTTATAAAAATCCGTCAGGAGGTTTGTATTTAGTTGGATATAAAAATTTCAGCTTTCAGCAAGGTTTAAAGATAAATTTAAATGTTGTTATCCTTAATCCGTTGCTAAGAACCTGGTCTCCAATAAAAAGTGAATTATTAAATAATGATAATCTAATTAATTTTTATGGTTTTGATAATCATACTGCATTAATAAATAAAAAAGGAATTTTTTATATAAAAAATAAAGATAAATGGATTGAAAAATTTAAGATACCTAATGATCGAATAACGACTATTTTTCCTGCAAACCAAGGTGATTGGCATGCTTATTCTGAAGATACTTATTTTAAATTAGGTAAAAACGGAATTATCATTGATTCAACAAGAATTAAGGCATCGAAAATCAGGGATTTCATTGAATTCAAAGGACAAAACGAAAAATGTTTTTTACAACTTGAGAATGATAAAATAATATTAATAAATAAGGATTATAAAGTAAAAAATAAAATTAGTTTTCCAAATAATTCTATTAATCTGAAATTAGTAAATCATCTTTTCGTTGATAAAAATTTAAGATTATGGATTAAATATCAAAATAAAGTATCTGTTTATAATGAGATTGGGGAGATTTTTCAAGATTTTCCTGAAATTAATAATCAAGATATATTTTGGATCCCTCGATTTCCAATAAAAGAAGATAAATTAGGAAAGGTTTGGATTCATCTAGGATTTGGTTTTTTTTATAATTCATTGATTGAAAATGATATAAAATTCTATTTTAAGAACGAAGGGTATAGTTTTAGAGGTTTGCAACAGATCAATGATTCTATTATTTATTTTAATTCTTATAAGGGAAATGGATTGTTGAACCTTAATACCGGTTTATATACTTATTTTTCGACTAAAAATAATTATTTCCTTGGTGCTTTTTTTAATGAAAAAAAGCATTGTATTTATATTGGAACAAATAATTCAAAATATGAAATTTTTAACCTGGATAATTTTCAAGTTTATAAAAAGAACAATATCGATAATCGCTTTTATCATTTTGTTTTTTTAGAAAGGGGATTGAATAATAAATATTTTTGGCTGGGTGATTTTGGCTTTCAATCCTTTGATATGGCAAGTGATTCTTTAGGAACTTTTTTCCCTTTACCATCCGGGCATTCATCCATTTCATCTTTTTTGGATATGGATTCCTTTTATCTGGTTGGAACTGATAGAGGATTGTTAAAGTATTCACTAAAAAATAAAGGATGGTTGAGCGTGGCGGTTATTCCTAAAATAAGAGTTACCAACATTAAATACTTTAAAAACAGGTTTTTAATTTCAACAGCTGCGAATGGCTTATTCGTTTTAAATAATAAATTCGAGACGATAGGGGATATTCGAAAAAGATTAGAGCCTATTAATAAGGTTATTTTCTCTATGCTTATAGGTTCCGATGAAATGATTTGGCTTGGCACTGAAAAAGGGCTATATAAAGTTAATCCTTTGAATGGGAAATATAATAAGTATGGTATTTCTGACGGTATTTTTGAAGAGGAATTTAACTGGCTTTCCATGCTAAATTTAAAAAATGGAGAGATTCTGATGGGAACTATTAATGGTCTGGTCAAATTTAATCCTCGAAAAATGATAGATTCTTTTAGTGATTTTGAAAAGGGAAATTTCTATTTTTCATCCATAGAAATAAATAATAATAGTAATACCAGAAATAGGAATGGACTTTTTGAATATTTAAATAAAGGAAAAATAACCTTAAATCCTAATGAATATAGTCTGACCCTTTATCCAGGTTTTTCAAATAATCTTATTGGGAAATCACTACTTTTCTTTGTTAAAACTCCCTATTTGGATGATTGGCAATTAGTAGAAAATTTTAATTCTATTACTTTAAGCCCCACGGCCGGTAAGTCGAATATTCAAATCAGAATATCCCATGACTCGCCTGAGTATTTTTTAAAAGAAATTAATATACCTATTTATAAACTTCAGTATGTATTAGAAAATAAAACTTTTTTGTGGTTTGCCTTTATTCTGTTTTTGCTTATGATTGGTATAATCTTTTTTTTAAGGTATAGATTGCTTACTGGAAAAAACAAAGAACTTGAAAGAAAGCTTGCCATAAGAGTAAACGATTTAGAATTAAATGAACAATCACTAATCTATAAAAATAATAAGTTAGCCATTTTAAATGAGGAAAGAAGGCGTTTTTTTGATATTTTGGGACATGAGGTAAATACTCCTCTTGCAGGTATGAAACAACTTAGTCATACCTTTAATTATTTGTTAAAGAGAGGTGAATACGAGAAGGCATTGAAAATTGCTCAATCTCTGGAAAATAGTGGAACGGAAATTTCACATTTAGTAGATAATTTATTGACTTGGTCAAATCTTGAGAAAAACACCCAACTCTCGAGGAATCTATCCTTTAATATAATAGATAAACTTAATTCGACTGTTGATTTATTTATTTTTCAGATACATAGAAAAAATATTAAATTCCAATTATCATTATCTGAAGGCTTTGATGGTGAAATTAATTCTGATCCTAATATCATTTCCTTCATTTTAAGAAATATTCTTAGTAATGCTATAAAATATTGTCCTGAACATGGCGACATTATTTGTACCCTCAATAGAGAAAATGATGTAATATCTTTATCTGTTTATAATTCTTCAGAAGTATTGTCAGCCGATAATTTTTCTAAAATGATTGGTTTTTCGGCCGTTTCAAGTATTCCAGGTACGTTTCAAGAGAAGGGACTGGGTATTGGGTTGTATATGGTACATCAATTAATATTGATAATTAAAGGTACTGTAAATTATGACATACTTCCGAATGGGGGAGTTACTGCCATAATTAATATCAAAAGTTAAACTTATCACCCATTTAAATAGCTTTGTCACCTAAGTATGATAATTGTGACCTACGAGGGTATGTATTGACTTACATTTGTACTACGATTTACATCTATTTTAACAAAAAAATTTAACTGGGAGTAATATCCAATGTTCCACTTGTACTTTACAGGTGGGGCATTTTTTTTTGTCTGTATTCCTGCCTATATTGTCGTTTTATACAATCAATCAGTATGAGGTGGGAGTTTAAATTAGCCATGCGTATTTCTAACGGGAAGGAAAAGTCGTTTGCGAACATTATTATTCGTATTGCTTCGCTTGCCGTGGCCTTGAGTATTGCGGTAATGATTGTCACCACTGCATTAATTACTGGATTTAAATCAGAAATAAGCAGTAAAATTTTTGGATTTTGGGGACATTTACACATCAACGCTGCCAATGTTTATCAAAACTTATTGGAGATAGACCCCATTGAGGATAACCAGGATTTTTATCCTGTGCTTAAAAATATGCAAGGTGTTAAGGCTGTTCAGGTATATGCCATACAACCTGGTATAGTTAAAGGTAAAAATGATCTGGATGGTATTTTTTTAAAGGGCATTGGTTCCGATTTTAATTGGCAGTTTTTTAAAACCTACCTTCAAGAGGGAGATATAATTTCTTTTCCAACAGAAGAGGCCTCTAACCAAATCATCATTTCTAAGCAAACAGCATCCAGGCTTTCATTAAAAACAGGGGATAACTTTAGGTTATTTTTTGTGAAAAATGGTACCATGCTAAAAAGAAATTTTAAAATTTCTGGTATTTATAAAACTGGCCTGGAAGAATACGATAGTAAATTTGCTTTAGTCGATATAAGAAAAGTTCAACAATTACAAGGTTGGGCGGAAAACCAAATAGGCGGTTATGAAGTGTTTATTAACGATATAAGTAAGATTGATCATTTGGCAGAAGTGATTTATAGTAATGTGTTACCACCCGAATTAAATGTGCAATCCATACGAGATAAACTTCCTGAAATCTTTGAATGGTTGTCCTTACAAGATATTAATGAGGTGGTCATACTATCACTCATGATAGTTGTTGCGATAATTAATATGGTAACGGCCCTCCTGATTTTGATGTTGGAAAGGACCAGAATGATAGGGATTTTAAAAAGTCTGGGTAGCTCTAATTGGAGTATTCGCAGAATTTTTATGTTCTACGCAGGTATTATTGCAAGTAAAGGTATGTTTTGGGGTAATATTATTGGGGTTAGCATTTGTTTACTTCAGAAATATGGTCATTTTATAAAGCTTTCTGAAGAGAATTATTATTTAAACGAAGCTCCCATACTTATAAATATTAGTCATATCTTATTCCTTAACCTGGGTACCATTTTGGTTATCGTCTTATTCCTAATTCTTCCAACCTGGCTGGTTACCCGAATTTCTCCTGTAAGAACTTTAAGGATGGATTAGAGTTATTCTTACCGTTATTTAATCTAAAATAGGTAAGTTTGCATTTCGGATTTCAAGAATTATCAATTTCCTGCTATGGTTCATTTTTTCGTAAAGGTTGATGGTCTACTTACTGAAATTCAGCACCCGGAGCCAGGTTGTTGGGTAAATATAAAACCCCCTTTTTCTGCCGATGAAATGGAAAAAACATCGATACAGTTTGAGATTCCATTAGATTTTTTGTTAGACTCTCTCGACGTAGATGAAAGATCTAGATTTGAAGTGGAAGATGACTGCCGACTCATTTTAATAAATGCACCTATTCTTAATACATCGGAGGAAGAAAATGATGCTATTTATATCACTGTTCCGATTGGTATAATCATTTCCCCTGAACACGTTTTTACTATTACCACAGCAGATAATCCTGTATTAGATAAATTTATTGAAAACAAAGTAAGAAATTTTGATCCTTCCGATGCCATGTTTTTTCTTATTCAACTTCTCGAGCAAAACGTTTATCGATTTCTTACCTGTTTGAAAAAATTAGACCTCAGAAGAAATTTAATTGAAAGGGAGCTTTATCATGCCAGTAGAAATAAAGAATTAAAACAACTTTTAAGCATTGAAAAATCCTTGGTTTATATCCTCAATTCATTGAGCGCTAATGATTTGCTTATGATGAAAATGAAAAGGGTAGATTTTTTATCCATTCGGAGTGAAGAGGAAAAAATGGATTTGTTCGAAGATATTATTATCGATAATGGTCAGGCCCTGGAAATGGCCAATGTGTATTCAAACATCCTCTCAGGAACCATGGATACTTATGCTTCCATTATTTCAAATAATATGAATGTCACTATTCACAGACTTACCTTAGTCACTATTTTTCTCGCTGTTCCTACCTTAATCGCTTCTTTTTTTGGAATGAATGTGCCCCTTCCATTATCAAAAAGTCCCTTTGCCCTGCCTGTTATCATTGTTTTTGCCACCTCAGTTTCTTTTCTCCTAAGCTGGATTATCCAACGTAAAAGATTCTTTTAACCTATTTGGAATAAGACGCAATGATTTTTTCAAATAAGCTCTCAGAAACTATTCTTTTTATCCATAAGGATAATTTTTGGATGGGTTTGCCCACCACATAAGTAATAGGTAATTTGTCATGGCTTAACAAACGATAGATTTCTAAGGCTACCGCCTGGGCGCTCATGCCTTTATTTACTTCCTCGTCAATGTGTTGGTTCGTCCTTTTTACAATGTCAGCATAAAATGGATCTTCTAAATCCTTAACTTTTAATCTGTTTTCGTTGATAGATGTTTTAATATCGCCAGCTTGAATGGAACAACAGCTTATATTTGTTTGGGATAATTCCATCCTTAAAGATTGAATTATCTTATCGCCAGCGGCTTTACTTGCACAATAAACTCCTCTGAAAGGTAGAGCAACGACTGCGGCAATAGAACTTATGCTTATTATTTTACCTACATTATGATGTCTCATGGAAGGGAGAACAGCTTGTAAAACATGCAATAACCCATTCACATTGGTATGCCAAACCTTATTAACATCGGCAACATCAAGATATTCGATGGGACCAATGATACCTAAACCTGCATTATTTATAACTATATCTAATCGTCCTTCCTTTTCTAAAATATAATTTACGGCATTTTGAACACTCTGCTGATCGGTAACATCTACTTTAAGTTCCTTAAAATAAGGGTTTTCTGCTGGCGGATTTCTTGAACTTCCGTAAACAATATGTCCATTTTCATAACATAATTCAGCCATGGCCTTGCCCAGTCCTGAGGAGGTTCCAGTAATAAAAATGACCTGTTTTTTCATAATATATGGCTTATGTTATTGAAATTTACATGTAAAATTAGGTAAAATAGTTGTATTGTTATACTTGTATTTTCTACCATCGCCAATCCAACGATATTAGTCGAAAAAATGAAACTTATTTGAACTTTTAATTGTATTTATGCGAAATAATACAAAATTATAAAACGATATTATGGAAAAATTTCTAAGCGCTTTGCTTTTACTTATTTCTTCTGCAGTTTTCGGGCAAACACAAATTAAGTTTGACCGATTTTCTTTAGAAAATGGTTTAAAAGTTATTTTACATGAGGACCACACTACTCCAAATGTGGTGATTTCAGTTCTTTATCACGTAGGTTCAAAAAATGAAAAACCTGAGAGAACTGGATTTGCTCACTTTTTTGAACATTTGATGTTTGAAGGTTCAGAGAATATAGCGAGAGGTGAGTACGATAAATACGTTTCCCGTGCTGGTGGAGCCTTAAATGCCTATACAAGTCAGGATAGAACGTATTATTATGAGTTTTTACCCTCTAATTATCTTGAATTAGGATTATGGCTTGAATCTGAAAGAATGAAACATGCAGTGGTTGATTCAAAGGGAATTGAAACGCAAAGAGCCGTTGTCAAAGAAGAGAGGAAACAAAGAATGGATAACCAACCTTACGGTACTTTAATGGAGCAGGTTTTTGTGAGACTTTTTGATAAACACCCTTATCGTTGGATGCCAATAGGTTCTATGGAACACCTCGATGCTGCCTCCGATGAGGATTATCAGCAGTTTTATAAAGATTTTTATCTTCCAGATAATGCCGTTCTTACTATTGCTGGTGATATAAATAAGAGTACAGCTAAGGCATTGGTTGAAAAATATTTCTCAACGATTCCTAAATCAACGAAACCTATTTACCGTCCAACCATTACTGAAGCTCCTTTAAATGGACCAAAAAGAGATACAGTGTATGATCGTGTTCAGTTGCCAGCTTTAATCATTGGTCATAGAACGCCAGCTCAGGGAAGTAAAGATTATTATGCTATGGAAATGCTAAATACTCTGTTGTCAAATGGTAACAGTTCTCGTATTTATCGTTCTCTTGTAGATGAAAAACAGTTGGCCATTCAGGCAGGATCTTTTCAATTTCCACTCGAAGATCCAGGGTTGGGTATTTCCTATGGTATAGCCAATATGGGCGTTGAATTAAGTGACATTGAAAAAGCTATTTTAGCAGAAATTGAAAAGGTGCAAAATCAACCTATTTCTGATCAGGAGTTAAAAAAGCTACAGAATCAAATTGAAAATCAATTTGTGGACAAGCTTTCTTCAGTAGAAGGTATCGCTGAAAATTTGGCTGTATATGAAACGCATTATGGAGACGCTTCGTTAATTAATACAGAGATCAATCGTTATTTGGCAGTGACTAAAGAAGATATCCAAAGAGTAGCTAATCTTTATTTTGATGAAAAAAATCGTCTTGTCTTATTTTGGTTGCCAAAATCAAATTAAGATTGTTTTTAACCTTTTTCATACTCAAATACTACACCACCATGCAGCAGCATAAATTTTTAATTCTATCTCTATTTACATTTCTTTCTGTCTTCTCTGTGCAAGGTCAGGAAGATTTTAGGAAATTAGCCCCGGTAGCTGGTCCAGCACCAAAAATTGAAATTGGAAATTATACCTTATCCAAACTAAGTAATGGTCTTCAAGTTATTGTGGTTGAAAATCACAAGCTTCCCAGGGTTTCTTTTCAGCTTTTTGTGGATGTCCCTTTGCATTTAGAAAATGAGAAAGCGGGTATATCATCTATAGCAGGACCACTATTGAGCGCTGGTACTAGCTCTAAGTCGAAAGCACAAATCGATGAATCTGTTGATTTTATTGGCGCATCACTGAATACATCAGGAAATGGTATTTCTGCCTCATCCTTAACAAAACATGCTGACGTTGTTTTAGAATTAATGTCTGATATTCTTTTTAACGCTTCTTTTCCTAAAGAAGAATTTGATAAACTGATCAAGCAAACGCTATCTGGCTTGTCCAGTCAAAAAGATGATCCGGGGGCAATTAGTTCAGAAATTTCAAGCAGATTGAGATATGGAACAAAACACCCTTACGGCGAAACAACTACGGAGCAATCTATTCAAAAAATTACAGTCCTGGATTGTAAAAATTATAAGGATGAATATTTCAAACCAGGTAATTCTTACCTTATTGTGGTAGGCGATATTACCAATGCTGACGCTATGGCCAAGGCTGAAAAGTATTTTGGCGCATGGAAAAAGGGTAAGGTTAAAGCTCAAAAATTTGCTGACCCAACACCGCCAGCAGCTAATCAAGTGTATGTTTACGATAAAAATGATGCGGTTCAAACCGTTTTATCCCTCACTTATCCTCTAAATTTAGAGCCAGGTGCTGCAGACATTACCGCAGTGTCAGTGATGAATCAAATTTTCGGAGGTGGAAGCTCTAGTCGTTTATTTAAAAACATAAGGGAAGATAAAGGTTATACTTACGGGGCTTATTCTAGTATTTCCCCCAATGAGAATATTGGTTTTTTTACGGCGGGCGCCAATGTAAGAAACATAGTAACTGACTCAGCTTTGACTGAATTTTTAGTTGAAATGAAATCAATAAGAGAGGGTACCGTTACCGATGAGGAGCTAAATGCAGCAAAAGCAGAACTTCTTGGTCGTTTTGGACGTAGTTTGGAACAACCCTCTACCATTGCAGGTTTTGCCTTGAATATTGTTCGTTATAAATTGCCCGCTGATTATTACAATACTTATTTGCAACGATTGAGTGCCGTCGATGCTGCTCAGGTTAAAGCTATGGCTTTGAAATATGTTAATCCAGACAAGATTTTTATTTCAGCAGTGGGTAAAGGTTCAGAAATTGCTTCTAAATTGGCTCGATTCGATGCTGAAAATAAAGTGCGCTATGTTGATAATTATGGAAATATTTTGGTTCCAAAATTGAAAATGGAAACGAAATCAGAGGTAAAAATAGATCCTTCTGCGATCATTGAAAACTATATAAAGGCCATTGGCGGTAAGGAGGTTCTTTCCAATGTTAAAGATGTAACCATAGAAATGTCTGCATCCATTCAGGGAATGCAGCTTTCAATGAAAAATATCCAAAAGGATAATATTAAGCTCGTTTCTTCGGTTACGATGAATAGTATGACTTTAAGTGAGCAGATATTTGATGGTACTAAGGGTAAAATTACGGCCATGGGTCAGCCTGATAAAATAGTTGAAGGCGATGAGGCTAATGAATTACGTGAAGAGGCAAGTATCTTTCCTGAATTATTCTACACAGAAAAAGGAACTACTTTGGAATTAGCTGAAAATGAAATGGTTAATGGCGTTGATTGCTACAAAGTATTGATTAAAGATGCTAAAGGAAAAATTAAATCTGATTATTTTGCCGTGAATTCTGGCCTTAAAATGAGAACTTCTATGGTGGAGAAAACAGGTGAACAGGAAGTAACCATCATTCGTGATTATGGTGATTATAAGCCAGTGGCTAATATTTTGTTTCCTCACAAACTGGTTATTAAAGGAGCTATGCCAGCACCTTTAGATGCTATTGTAAAATCTATAAATGTTAATAGTCAGATATCTGACGATGTATTTAAAGTAGGAAAATAAGGTTAATCTATAGGTTTATCAGGAGTGGGTGCTGAAGCATGAAATTTTTCTTGTATGATGGGTGTAATATTTTCCATCATTGAGATAATGTCCTCAAAATACTCACTCCTGAAAACCATACCTACATGGTAATCTTTTTTTAATGTCCAAACAATCTTTTCGTCACTGAAAATGGATATATCTGGTTCTTTCATTTTTGCCAGAGATACAATAAGACCTGCGAAGAAATTTTTCTTATCAGGCACTTTATAGGGCTTATTTTCAAATACACAATGCTCCAGATTAGCCCATTCTTTCCACATATTTATTCCAGTGGCAGCTTCTAATAATTCTGTGATATGGGCCCCTCCAACCCGGGCCGAAGTTTCAAGAAAGTAGATTTTTCCATCCTTTTCTGCCTTAATAAATTCAGTATGACTTGCACCGTTCAGTAGATTGAAGCTTTGAAGCAGTTGCCTGTTTAGACTTAAAATCTCTTTATTGTCAGTGGTATAATCGGGCAGAGTAATGGTTTTAAAGATACCTCCTTCATGAGCTACCTTTAAGGGTGTTTCTAAATACCTCGATGTTTTTTCAAAAACAATGTCCCCTTTATAAGATAATGAATCACAGTGAAAAACACTCCCGGGGATAAATTTCTCTAAGAGGTAATCAGTTCTATTTTCTCCCATATCTTGAAGAAATTGGGCTACTTCATTAAACGATTCTACCTTTTTTATACCTGTAGTTGATGCCTGACTTCTCGGCTTAATAATCCAGGGACCCTCAACTTCTATCATAAATTGATGAACTGCAAGGTCATTAAATAGAGGACAGAAGGGTGGAACAGCTATCTCAAATTCCTTTGCAGCTATTCTCATGGCTAATTTATCCCTAAATAGTTGTGCCGTATGAACATTCAAGCCCTTTATTTGAAAGGCAGATCTAAGAAAAGCTGCTTTTTCAACGTCAAAATCGTCTAAAGCAACTAAAACGTCAATTTTTTCCGTTTGTAATAACCAGCCAAACCCTTTTTTAAGTAAAGCCATGTTCTCGAGGGAATTATCCTCGGTGGGCAAATAATAGGTTTCGGTAATATGTTGCCATGGCCAATTTTCCTGCTTTCTACTTTCACAGGTTATTAGAAATACGCGATGACCTAAAATAGATTGTTGAATTAAAAATTCGGTCCCTTTAAAATAACTACAAATACATAATATATTCATATTAAATAAATTATAAGATAAATTCCATGGATTGAAAAAATTCCTCTCCCCAGTAAGATTCATGATGCTCCCCCTGAGAATTAATTTTCAAAGTGATTTCATTTTCTTTGTTTAACGCCCTCAACCCATGGTACAAAGCCACAACTTGACCTACCATTTCGTTGCTCTCTCTTCCCCCGCAATAAATATAAGTTTTTGTTTTTAATGAATCAGAAGAATTAGATTTTAACCAATCGAAAAGATTAGGAAGGAGCCATAAGGAAGGAGAAAAAATAAGGCCCTTTCCAAATACATCGGGAAATGCCAGGTGAGCATATAAACTTATCAGACCGCCCATTGAACTTCCTCCAATAATAGTATTTTTAGAATTGCCTATCGTTCTGTAATTTTGATCAACGTAGGGAATAATATAATTTTTTAAAAAATCTATATATTCTTTACCATAAGCTTCCGCCCGATCGGGCACGTGAGGAGGGGTGTATTCTGCCAATCTATTCTCATGGGTATGATCGACGGCCAGAATGATAACCCTTTTATCTTTTTGAGCGGATAATCTGGCTACTTTTCTATCGATATGCCAATTACCATAAGGTGATTTGTCTTGAAAAAGATTTTGCCCATCTTGTAAATAAACTATTGGGTATCTCTCCGTCGATGAATAGTAATCCCATGGTAAAAGTATAGAAATTCTTCTCGTTTTAATCGGGTCAGGGACGTTGAATTTGGAGGACAGGTCATGGATGATAGGGTAATACTTAGTGTGGTTCAAATCTTCATCTTTTAACCACTGATTTACGATATCTTTTGGTTCTGGCATTCCCTTTGCCCATTTTCTGTTGGGTGTATGTTTTCCAGAACTATTAAGTTCTACGGAATGCCAATCTCCCCGGGTGTATTTATAATCCAGGGTTTCATCGGGAATTAAAGTAAGGGGAATGTCAATAAAATACTGGTTATCTGATACATTAATCATTTGATACCTTTCATCGGCGGGTTTCCAACCATTGAAATTACCCGTCAAATAAATATCACCTTTTTCATTGGAATCATCTATTAAGGAAATTTTCACGTAATTATTTTTTGTCATATTTTAAAAAGGACGTTTTTATCATTTAATTGTGGCGGTTTATCGAAAAATAAATAAAGCAATTTACTAAATTCCCTTAAATTGCAGTGTTTTTTGAATGGCTTTAATAATATATGAAATTATGGATAAATCATCAACCAACTTATTTGGTAATTTAGATGGCTTGGATGATAAAAGTTGTAAATCATTGACCGATGCATTGCTTCGAAATAATTTGAAGGGCTTTGATTATCTTGAGTTTAGAGCATCTCTTCGTGCATTGGCGAGTTTAAAGATGGAGTCTTCTCAGGTTTTTCAATCTGCCTTTGCCACAGCTTCCGTTATCGGTTTAACGAAGGAACATTTAGTTAGTTCTGCAGAACATTATAAATCTGTTTTGCAAAAAGAGAAAAATTCATTCGA
This sequence comes from Bacteroidota bacterium, assembly GCA_014190515.1. Taxonomy (GTDB): domain Bacteria; phylum Bacteroidota; class Bacteroidia; order Chitinophagales; family Saprospiraceae; genus BJGN01. The sequence continues at coordinate 10,249 of BJGN01000042.1, read as the reverse complement.
TATTGCGCTGCAAAATCAGGTGAACCAACATGTAGTGGCGAGAAACAATGAAATACTGGCGCTGGATCAACAAATAAATTTGTTTAAACAGCAAATAGCAGAGCTTGAATCTAAAATCATCAAAAATGAAGCCTTGATAAAATCTAAAAATGAACAGATTATTGAATCAGATTCGAAAATTAATGCTACAAAACAAAATTTTGAAATTACCTTGCACGCTATAAATAGTGAAATAGATCGTGATATCGATGCAATTAACCTTTATCTGTAAATTCTTAAATTATGGCTGATATATCTCAATTTAATAGTGGAAATATGAAACCCAAGTCCTTTTGGTCAAGACCTGAAGGGATTGCTGGCCTTGTTTTTCTGATGACTATCCTCGGGGGCGTTGGTTTCTTGATTTTTTCAAATATTGCCTTCCTTTTAGCGCTGGCTCAAAATGTGTTTTATCTGACATTAATGATTATCGCTATTGGAGCGTTAGTTTACATGGTGGCTGATCCTCGTATGAGAACGCTCGTATGGTATATGTATAAAAGTTTAATGCGTACCATTACCGGTGCTTTTGTCACCATTGATCCCGTGGGTATTTTAAAAAATTATGTGGAGGATCTTGAGAAAAATTTAGGTAAAATGCGCACCCAAATTGGCTTGTTACGCGGTCAAATAAGGAAACTTCACACAGTTTATGAAGAGAATGAAAAAGAGGTAAATGCCAGTATGAAACTGGCGCAGGCTGCAAGGGATGCTGGAAATGAAAATCAAATGTTGCTCAGTTCCAGAAAAGCAGCCAGATTGAAGGAAAGCAATGAAAAATATACCGTTCTCCTTCAGAAAATGGAGATTCTTTATCGTATTCTAACAAAAATGCATGATAATTCTGAAGTGCTTTTGGAGGATACAAGAGATCAGGTGAAATTAAAAGAACAAGAGAGAAAGGCAATTCGTACCTCTCACTCTGCTATGAAATCGGCTATGAGCATTATTAGCGGAGATCCCGATAAAAGAGCTATGTTCGATATGGCCATGGAAACCATTGCCGATGATGTGGCTAATAAAGTAGGGGAGATGGAGCGCTTTATGGAAATGTCTTCCAATTTTATGGATTCAGTGGATTTACAAAATGGTGTTTTTGAAGAGCAAGGCTTAAAAATGCTGGAAGAATGGGAGAAAAAATCGTCATTGATGTTACTCGATGGCTCTTCCTCTTCTTTATCCTCTCCATCCTCGCTTGACTTAAATCAGAAGGGTTTTTCAAAAAATGAAACACCAAAAATTTCTGGTTCCTCTTCGTATGATAATCTCTTTAACAGCTAATTTCATGAAAAACAATGTTTTAACATCTATAATTCTGACTATTCTTTCTATTTTAAATCTGTCAGGGCAAGATAATAAAAAGGCTATGGATTGGGCCAACCTAGCAAGATATAAAGAGGCGAATATTGCTTTATTAAAAGAGAAGCCTTCAACTAATACTGTCGTCCTGATGGGTAATTCCATTACCGAAGGTTGGGTAAGGGAACGACCTGATTTTTTTAAAGCGAATACCAATCTGGTGGGTAGGGGTATAAGTGGACAAACTACACCTCAGATGTTGTTGAGGTTTAAGCAAGATGTTGTTCATCTAAAGCCAAAATTAGTGGTGTTGCTCTGTGGGATTAATGATATAGCTCAAAATACAGGCCCAATTTCTCAAGCTGAAATAATGGATAATATTATTTCTATGTGTGAATTGGCTGTTGCCAATAAAATTGGGGTGATTTTAAGTTCTGTCCTTCCCGCCAGTGATTTTCCCTGGCGTCCGGGAATGAATCCTGGTCCAAAGGTGGTTAGTTTAAATGAAGACATTAAAAGGTATGCTAAATTAAAGGGACATATCTATCTGGACTATTATTCTGCCATGGAAGACGGTAATCTGGGACTTAAACCGGGGTTGAGTACTGATAAAGTTCATCCAACGCCAGCAGGATACGCTATCATGGAACCTTTATTATTGGCAGCGATTCAAAAAGGGCTCAAGAAACTATAAAGGCTTAATTTTTCTGGCCTTTTCCTGCACCTCTTCATTTAATTTATTCTTGTAGTCAATAAGCTTGTACTGGAGATCGCTATCGTTGGTGCTCAATATTTGAAGCGCCAGAATGCCAGCATTTTTTGCCCCGTTCAGTGCTACTGTTGCCACGGGAACGCCCCCTGGCATTTGTAAAATAGACAGTATTGAATCCCAACCATCAATGGAATTGGATGATTTAATGGGTACGCCAATAACTGGTAAAGGGGAAATTGCCGCTACCATACCTGGTAAATGTGCTGCACCTCCTGCTCCGGCAATAATCACTTTTACCCCTCTTACATGGGCGTTTTTTGCAAAAGAATACAATTTTTCAGGCGTTCTGTGCGCTGAAACAATATCTACCTCATAAGAAATGTTAAAAGACTTGATGATATGAACCGCTTCTTCCATTATCTTCATATCGGAATCGGAACCCATTATTATGCTTATTAATATGCTTTCTTCTTTCATCTGTTTTTTTTCGTAAATCTACTATTTTATGTATCGATTCATACTTCTTTTTGGTCTGTCGCTTATTTTTTTTTCGATGAATGCGCAGAAAAATCCTGAAACAAAGCCAGATTGGTTCAAGTTTAAATCAGATAAGGGCAAATTTGTTGTCACCGTGCCTGGTGAACTTCGAGAAAAAATAGATAGTTCCAATACCCCTTTAGGTCCTCTCGTTATGCATACTTTTTATTTTCAGCCCTCAGCTAATAGTGGACATTCAAACTTTATGTACATGGTTCAGTATTGTGATTATCCAGAGGGGGCACTCGATGTCAAAGATGATTCTTTTGTCAGTGATTTTTTTGAGTCAACAAGGAATGAAGCCGCTTTTAGCATCAACGGAAAGGTTATTTATTTTTCCCCCATCAAGTTAAATAATTTACCAGGTCAGTTTTGGCGAATACATTATAAAAATGATACGGCTGTCATTAAGACAAAAGCCTATTTAATGAAAAACAGGTATTTTGCTATCCAAACCATCACCTTCAAATCATTAGCTTCAAATATGGATACAGATAAATTTTTCGATTCCTTTCAAATACTTGAAAATTAGATACCTTGAATTATCTTTGGTATTCATAAATCTGTCATGGAAAAAATTGCTGTATTTCCAGGGTCATTTGATCCTATCACTGTTGGGCATGTTGATATTGTCATGAGGGCTTTGCCATTTTTCGATAAGATTATTGTTGCGGTGGGGGTTAATGATCAAAAGAAAACATTATTTCCCCTTCCCGACCGATTGAAATGGTTGGATCAGGTTTTTCGGGACGAACCTAAGATTGAAATTGGGAGTTTTGAAAATCTTACGGCCCACTACTGTTCCAGAATTGGAGCTAAATATCTGATCAGAGGTTTAAGGAATGCATCCGATTTCGATTATGAAAAAACCATTTCTCAACTTAATCATATCGTTGGAAATGGTCTTGAAACTATTTTTTTGATTAGCCAACCCGCATTCAGTCATATCAGCTCTACCATTGTGCGGGAAATTATAAAGGGAGGGGGTGACGCAATTTCTTTTTTACCTGAAAAAATAGTTATTCAACCTTTTTTAAGATAAAACCTTATACTTTAAAACCAAATATTATGGCCAATGCCCTTTTTACCCTTCCAGAAATAAAAAATGAACCTGTTCTAAATTATCCATCGGGTTCACCTGAAAGGAAAGCGTTAGATTCGGCGCTTACTGAGTTACTTTCAAAAAAAATAGAGATTCCTCAGTTTATCGGTGGTGAGGAGGTTTTTGATGGGGATAAAATGGCTATTTGTCCTCCACATGATCACAAACTTACTATCGGTTACTACTATAAAGGAGATAAAAGTCATGTTGAAAAGGCCATACAGTCTGCGCTAAAGGCTAAAAATTCCTGGGAATCTACACCTTGGGAACAAAGAGCAGCTATCTTTTTAAAAGCAGCAGATTTGTTGAGCGGGCCTTTTAGAGCAAAAATGAATGCGGCGACCATGCTCTGTCAATCTAAAAATATTTATCAGGCGGAAATAGATGCCGTGGCTGAATTGGCTGATTTTTTCCGATTTAATGTGAAATTTATGACCCAGATTTATGCGGAACAGCCAATTTCTGCTCCGTTAGTCTGGAATAAATTGGAATTCAGGGCTTTAGAAGGATTTATCTTTGCTCTAACTCCTTTTAATTTTACCTCTATTGCAGGTAATTTACCCGCTGCTCCTGCGCTCATGGGAAATGTGGTGGTTTGGAAACCAGCAGAAAATCAAGTGTATTCTGCCGCAGTGATTATGGAGGTACTTAAAATGGCAGGCCTTCCCGATGGTGTTATTAATATGGTTGTGGTTTCAGGTCCTGTTGCCGGTGAAGTTATTTTTGAACACAGAGATTTTGCCGGATTGCATTTTACGGGCAGTACTTCTGTTTTTAATAATTTATGGCAAAAAATAGCAGGAAATTTGCCAAAATATAAATCCTACCCAAGAATTGTTGGTGAAACGGGAGGAAAGGATTTTGTGATAGCACATTCAAGTGCTTCCATTCAGGCATTGGCCGTTGCCCTGGCAAGAGGTGCTTTTGAGTTTCAAGGTCAAAAATGTTCAGCAGCTTCCAGAGCTTATATACCCCAATCCATTTGGAATGAACTGAAAGATATTCTTGTTCCAATGGTTCAATCCTTTAAAATGGGTTCTCCGCTCGATTATAGTCACTTTATCAATGCGGTGATTGACGAAAAAGCCTTTGATAAAATTGTCGGTTATATAGATAAAAGTAAAAGTGACAAAACAGTCAGTTTAATCTCGGGTGGAAATTATGATAAATCTGTAGGTTATTTTATTGAGCCTACCATCTTCATGGTTGAAAATCCTCACCATTTTTTGATGGAGGAAGAAATATTTGGGCCGGTTCTTACCATGTATGTTTATCCCGATGGCGAATATGAGGAAACACTGAAATTAGTGGATGAAACATCTCCGTATGCTTTGACGGGAGCCGTTTTTGCTTCAGATCAAAAGGCTTTGGCCCTGGCAAATAACTTACTTAGAAATGCAGCGGGTAATTTTTATATCAATGATAAACCTACCGGTGCTGTAGTTGGACAACAACCATTTGGTGGCGCCCGTTCCTCTGGAACGAACGATAAAGCTGGTTCGATTATTAATCTTTGGCGTTGGGTTTCTCCAAGAACCATTAAAGAGAACTTTAATCCACCTACAGATTACAGATATCCTTTTATGGGGTAAATTAAAAATTGAATTTTAGCGAAAATTCGCTATTTTTACAAATAAAAATACTATGGCGGCTTATTTTAATATGGAAACGCTTAAGTTTCTGATGTTCAATGTGCACAAATTGGAGGAACTGCTTTTAAATGAGCGATATAATGCTTTCGATAAAGAATCTATCCTCCTTTTTTTACAATCCGTGGCTGATTTTTCAGACCAGGATTTATACCCAATCTTTAAAGAGATGGATGAAAAACCTGCTAAATTTTCAGAGGGTAAAATCCATGTACATCCAAAAATAAAGGATATTTTAATTAAACAAGGAGAACTTGGTATTATCGGTGCTTCTTTTGATGAAGCTATGGGCGGACTTCAATTACCTGCCACTGTGATGCATGCAGCTTATTTTATTATGGAAGCAGCAAATAATCATATTCCTGGTTATGCAGGTCTGACTGCAGGTGCTGCTCATCTGATTTCGTCTTTTGCCGATAAAAAGTATCATGAACAATATGTCCCCAACATGTTATCAGGAGAATGGAGTGGCACCATGTGTCTTTCTGAACCTCAGGCGGGAAGTGGCTTGTCTGATATTAAATGTTCAGCAAAACCTTTGGATGACGGTACTTTTCTTATTAAGGGACATAAAATTTTTATTTCAGGAGGTGACCATGAATATGCTGGCAATATTGTTCATCTTTTATTAGCAAGAATTGTAGGTGCACCAGCTGGAACCAAAGGAATTTCACTTTTTATAGTGCCTAAATATAAAATTTCACCTGATCAGACCCTAGTAAATAATGACGTAATTACTGCGGGTGATTTTCAGAAAATGGGTCAACGAGGATATTGTACAGCCCATCTGGTTTTTGGTGATAATGATCAATGTACTGGTTACCTGGTGGGTGAACCCAATAAGGGACTTTCCTATATGTTTCAGATGATGAATGATGCAAGGATTGCCGTAGGAAGGGGAGGAGCAGCCATTGCTTCTGCTGCCTATTATGCGTCACTGCAATATGCTCAGGAAAGACAACAAGGAAGAAGATTGCTAAGCGGAGGACGGAAAGATGAATCCGCAGGACCCACTTTAATCATTAATCATCCAGATGTTAGAAGAATGCTCTTTTTGCAAAAGGCTATTTATGAGGGTTCTCTTTCTCTTATATTGCAATCTTCGATTTATCACGACCGTGAGATTTCTGATAAAGAAAATAATAATCACTGGAATTTGTTATTGGAATTCCTAACCCCGATAACTAAAACCTATCCGTCGGAAAAAGGTAAATTGGCCGTTGATAATGGCCTTCAGATTTTAGGCGGTTATGGTTTCTGCGCCGATTTCATCCTTCAGCAATACTACAGAGACATTCGTATTATGTCTATTTATGAGGGAACAACGGGTATTCAATCCTTAGATCTTTTGGGTAGAAAAGTACTTATGGAAAATGGCCTGGTACTCAAAACGATGTTGGCAGAAATTCAACATACTATCTCTGAGGGTAAAATGGATGAGCGTTTGATTATTACAGCAAAAGAACTGGAGGATCAATTACCGATGGTCGAAGCTACACTCGCTCACCTTATACCGATTGCCATGAAAGGGGAAACGGAAAAATTTGTTTCGGATGCCAATTTGTTTATGGAAGCTATTGGTACTATTGTGGTTGCCTGGCAATGGTTGAAAATAGGTATTACAGCATCAAATGCATTAAATTCATCTGATGCAGCCTTTTCCGCATCTATGTTGAAAAATAAACTTCATACCATGCGCTTTTTCTATAAATATGAACTAGCCAGAAACAAAAGCATTTTTAAAATTATCCAATCTGATGAGGTTTTAACGCTCGCAGAGGATGAGGCTTTCCCAGACTAATCATAGGTATGCAAAAGTTTATAGACAGTTGGTATAGCCCTTCTCTTCACAAACAGATGAATATAGCGGTTTATGGTCATTACGGGTTTTCTCTGTTAATGCTTCCAACCGCTGCGGCTGATTTTCTTGAATATGAACGATTTAGTCTAATTCAAGCTATTGCTCCACTTATCAATGCCGGAAGGGTCAAGGTCTTTTCTATAAACAGCATCAATAATGAAAGCTGGTTAAATCATTCTATGCATCCCAGAGATAAATCTATTCGGCACAATCAATTTAATGATTATGTCTTTAAAGAGGTTCTTCCCTATATAAAGAGTAAAACATCTCCTGAAACACCAATTGTTGTTTCAGGAGCATCTTTTGGTGCACTCCATGCCGTAAATTTGTTCTTGAAAAGACCCGATTTGATAAACGGGGTTATTGGAATGTCTGGCGATTATAATCTTCAATCATATACTCAGGGGTATTTTGACCAGGATGTTTATTTTAATAATCCTATGGCCTATTTACCAAATTTAAACGATGATCATACTTTATCTTTGTTAAGGAATAGAAAAAATATACATATTATTTCAGGATCAGGAAGTTATGAAATGCCTGAGGCAAGTCGGCGTTTATCAGATGTATTTAATACAAAAGGAATTAACCACGAATTAGCTATATGGGGGAATGATATGCCTCATGATTGGCCAACTTGGCATAAGGTTTTACCCTTTTATCTCGAAAATAGGTTTTGATTGCGCTGAATTATCTATTTTTGAATTTTTATTCGTAATAACTTTGCTACTTTGATTGAAACCGAAAATGAGGACGATTTTTTCCAACGCCTCTCCCTGCAGATTGATCCTAAACAGGAGGCTGTAAGAATAGATAAATATCTTTCAGATAGACTCGGAAAAATTTCGAGAAATAGAATTCAACAAGCCATTAAAGCGGAATCTGTATTGGTTAATGATTTGCCTGTTAAGTCAAATTATAAAATTAGACCAGGTAATTTAATCTCTGCCGTCTTTCCCAGACACTTTTCAGAGGAAGATGCAGGTAAAATTCAGCCGCAATATATTCCTCTTCAAATAATTTACGAGGATGATGATATTCTGATTATAAATAAACAGCCTGGCCTGGTCGTTCATCCCGGAGTTGGAAATTGGGATGGGACTTTGGTAAATGGTCTGGCTTACTATTTGGGCGTAGATCATTTAACAGAAGATGCTGAATCATTTCAAAATAGGGTGGGGTTAGTGCATCGTATTGATAAAAATACCTCAGGATTACTGGTCATTGCCAAAAATGATTACGCCTTAACTTTTTTAGCTAAACAATTTTCTGATCATACCATTGAGAGAACTTATTATGCCTTAGTATGGGGGGCGCCTGAACCTGCAAAAGGTAAAATAGAAGGAAATATTGGACGGCATCCCAGAGATAGAAAATGTTATCAGGTTTATCCTGAAGGAGATGAGGGTAAATGGGCGTTGACTCATTATGAAACACTGGAAGATTATTATTACGTTTCTTTGGTGAAATGTAATCTGGAAACGGGAAGAACTCACCAAATTAGGGTCCATTTTAATTATATTGGTCATCCGCTGTTTAATGATGAAAAATATGGTGGATCCCGGATAGTAAAAGGAACTCCCTTTTCAAAGTATAAAGATTTTGTGAACAACACCTTTAATGTTTTACCCAGACAGGCTTTGCATGCTAAAACTTTAGGTTTTATTCACCCTACAACGAAAGAATTCGTTCGTTTTGAAAGTGATCTGCCGGCTGATTTTGAAGAATGTTTGCAGCGTTGGAGAAAATATTTTTTGTCAAGAAGGGACTAATCTATTTCAATTATGGAAAATGAAAAGGAGTTAGTTAAAGATTGGATTGAAAAGGTGGTCATAGGTTTGAATTTTTGTCCCTTCGCAGCTAAACCTTTCAACACTGATAAAATAGCCTACCTAATTCATATAGATGAGGATATTACTGTTCTCTTAAAACAATTTTATGCTGTTTTGAGAGAACTTCAAGAGGAACCAAGTGAAGTTTTGGAAACGGCCTTTATCATTTATCCTCATTCTTTTGGCGACTTTGACGATTATCTTTCTTTTGTAGCCTTACTTCAAACTTTTTTGGAAAAAAATCAATTTGAGGAAGAGTTTCAATTGGCTTCATTTCATCCTGCCTACCAATTTGAAGGAAGTCAACCCAATGATTTGTCCAATGTTACTAATAGATCTCCGTTTCCCTTAATTCATATTATCAGATCCGAGAGTATTCAACAAGCCAGGCTATTATATGGAGATACCTTAAATATTCCTGAAAAAAATATAGCTAATCTTAATGCATTAGGTGTTGATGGTTGGAACTCTTTTTGTGAAGATAACCAGCTTCCCTATCTTTCGAAAAAATAAATTCAGTCGTTTTATGAACTTAGCATATCGATTACAAGCTTTTGTTTCTTTAGGTAAAATTTTACAGGATAATCCTGAACGTTATGACAGTATTCTAACCAAAGTCTACCAACATAATCCTTGGTTTACTGTTGAAAATCAGAAACTTGCAATAAGTAACGTTATCGAATTTTTTTTAAATGAGCAAAAATTAAATGAGTGGGTGAATTTGTATCCTCATTTAAAGGAATTAGATCAACCAAAGGAGATTGGATTAATTCTTGCTGGAAATATTCCTTTGGTCGGCTTTCATGATTTTTTATGCGTACTTATCTCTGGTAATATTGCTTTAATTAAATGTTCTGATAAAGATCCTTTTTTACTTCCTTTTTTAGCTGATCTTTTGATCGAATTATCTCCTGAGTTTAAAAATTATATTCATTTTATAGATAGGCTCGTTGATTATGATGCCGTAATTGCCACAGGTAGTAATAATTCGTCCAGGTATTTCGAACATTATTTTTCATCAAAACCTCATATTATCCGAAAAAATAGGCAGGCAGTGGCTATTTTGAACGGAAATGAATCTCCCGAGGATCTAATGAACCTTGGAAAGGATATTTTTACCTATTTCGGACTGGGATGTAGAAATGTATCTAAAATCTATGTACCCCAAAACTATGATTTTACTTTGCTTTTGGACCAATTGCATTCATTTAAAGAAAT